>NZ_JBIUBL010000028.1:0-31962 GCF_044548015.1 Streptomyces sp. NPDC052236
GAGGATGATCCTCCGCCTTGCGATTGCACGCACCGGACGCCGCAGGCCCCGCCCTTCGGGCGGACGGCGCTACTTTCGCAACACGCCCTAGTACTCCAGCCGTAGATGTGATCTTCATGGCTATGGCTGTGGCGTGTGGGCTTGGTGACGTCGGCGCCAGGCGGACCAGCGTCGTCTGCGCGCAGTCGTGGACAGGCCGAGCGAGCTAGGAATGCCGTGGGCCCCTCTTCAGCGGGCCCACGGTTTTTTCGATCACGTGCCGCGGCTCCACACGTCGACCGTCGCGGCGGCCCAAGCTTTGACGCGTTCGGTGAACTGCGAGGAGGGGAACGTCCCGTCGACGGCGACGTCTTCGATCGTGATGGAGAAACGGGATCGTGGCGCGCCCCGGTGCGGCAGCGCCGCGTTCCGGACGACGCGTGAAGGCCCGTCCTTCACGCGATGGGAGTTTCCACGACGAGCCTGACCGACGAGCTGGTTCACTTCGCCGAGGCCGCCTTCGAGGTATGCGCGCAGGAGCGCCAAAGCCATCGCGCCGCCGTCGGCGGGACGCCGACTGGGGTGTTGGAGGAGAAAGCAAGAGACTGAGACGCCGTGCAGCGGCCCCCACGGTGCCTGCCGTGAATGGTCCAACGCGAGCAAGTCGTGGAACAGCTCGTCACAGGATCGCGGGTCCATCGGCGCACCGCACTCCGCGCAAGGTTCCATGCCTTCTCCTTGATCCTCGAAGGGCAGCGTAGCCAGTACTCGAGCCGTAGAGGTGATCCTGCTGGTGGAACCCGGTAGCCAGACAGTTGCGGCCACCGTGATCATCGTGAGGTGTGTGGACTGACGATGAAGCGGTGGCTGCGGGTCATAGCGTATTGCCTGCCCGTCGGCAGGCGATGTTCGAGGGCTTGATGGGTCGGATCGCGGGTCGCTTCACGCGACTTGAGCCCCGACTTCGTGCACGGCAGTTGGTACTCGGGTTGCTGGCGGATCTGCCGCGCAAGAACTGCTGGACGATCGCCGAGCACACCGGGGACACCAGTCCGGACGGGTTGCAGCACCTGCTCGGCCGGGCCAAATGGGACGCCGACCTCGTCCGGGACGACCTGCGCGCGTTCGTGCTGGAGCACCTGGCTGACGACCAGGCGGTGCTGGTGGTCGACGAGACCGGCGAATTGAAGAAGGGCACCCACACCGTCGGCGTCCAGCGCCAGTACACCGGTGCCGCCGGCGGATCGAGAACGCCCAGGCCGCCGTCTATGTCACCTACACCTCCCAGCGCGGACACGCCGCCATCGACCGCGCCCTGGACCTGCCCAAGTCCTGGACCAGCGACCTGGAACGCTGCCGACAGGCCCCCGTCCCCGACGACGTCGGCTTCGCGACCAAGCCGCAGCTCGCCCGGCAGATGATCGAACGCGCCCTGGACGCTGGAGTCCCGGCTGCGGGGGGTGGCCGGCGACGAGGTCTACGGCGACAACCCGCACCTGCGCACCGCCCTGGAGAAGCGGCAGCTCGGCTACGTGCTCGCGGTCTCCAGCACCCACCGCGTCCCTACCCCGGCCGGACCCCAGTGCGCGGACCACATGGCTAGGAAGATCCCCAAAGCGGGCCTGGCAGAAGCTGTCCTGCTGGAATGGTTGCGAAGGGCCACCGCTGGTACGACTTGGCGCAGATCGCCATCGGCGGATCTGGATTGGCCAGCCATCAGCACCCGCTGCTCCGCCGAAACCGCCGGACCGGTGAACTTGCCTACTACCGCTGCTACTCGCCCCAGCCGGTACCCCTATCCGCTATCCGCCCTTGTCAAGGTCGCGGGAAGCCGCTGGACCGTGGAGGAGCGTTCCAGAGCTCGAAGACCCTGGCCGGACTGGACGAGCACCAGGTCCGACGCTGGGACTCCTGGCACCGCTGGGTCACCCTGGCCCTGCTCGCTCACGCCTTCCTCGCGGTGGCCGCCGCGCTTGAACGCCACGACCAGGCGCCGGCCGACGACGGAACCAGCCCGAACGGGCTGATCCCGCTCACCTGCAACGAGATCCAGCGTCTGTTCACCGCCCTGCTCGTTCGGCCTGTCCACGACCTTGCCCACAGATGGCGCTGGTCCACCTGGCGCCGACGTCACCAAGCCCGCGCACGCCGCAGCCATTACCGCCGTCAAGCCGCCCTTCAGCCATGAAGATCACATCTACGGCTGGAGTACTAGAGACCTCATGGGCGGCGGAGGTTAGGAAGGTGTGAGGTCGAGTCCGGTCCAGCACTGGTCCTCGTCCCAGCCGTGCGCGGACGGCCGACTTCCCAAGCCGCTTCCAACGAGCACCACCGGGCGCCTTGGAGGTCAGAGCCTGCCTGCCGCTCGGACAGGCCGAGCGCACCCGCTTGCCCTGTCCGCTCTCGGCGCTGCCCGGCCCCGCTGCCCCTGGAGAAGGCTGCTCGGCACGCCGGCCATGAGACGGCATTCCTGACTCACGCATCGATGGCCGAGGTGGTTGCGCCCGCGTCGGTGCTGCGCGCAGCACCGACTGTAAAGGCCGTCCTCGCAGGGCCCCACCCGCCAAAACGGCGCGGGCGCCTACGACGGCATGACCTCGCGGCAGCGGCCGAATTCTTCGGTGGAGTCCGTGTCGATCTGGGCGCAGACGAGGCGCTGGCCGCGCTGGCCGGATTCGGCCCCGATCTCATCGTCGCCGCGACGGTCGACTACCTGGGCCCACTTGTCGCTGCTGTGCTCGCCGTCCCCTGGGTCTTCCACGGGATCGGGATCGCTCTCGATGACCGGTGGGCCAGAGCCCTGGGCCAGGCCGTGAGGCGCGGCTTTGCCGCACGGGGCTTCGAGCCGTCGCAGAGTCTTGCCTGTATCGACCCGTGGGCCCGACTGCCTCCAGCAGTGACGCCTGGAGCCCGCCGGCCGACCGCATCACCATCCGTACCGAACCGCACGACAGCGACGACGTCTCCCGGCCCTCGCTACGGCTCGCGAGCCGTAGCGAGGGTCCCGTCCGGGGGTTGGTCAGACTGGGCACGGCCATCGGCGATCCCGGGAGTTTCGCCAGTATCGTGAAGTCTTTGGCGTCCCACCAGGTCAACGCTGTCGTTGTCTCGGTCCCATCGCGGATGCCGACAGCCTGTAAGGCGGCCGCACCTTGCTGCCGTACCGATGGTGTCGCGAGCGCGCGGCTGCAGTGGGGCCGCGGCCGTGGTGCGGAGCATCGACAAGATCGGTGCCGCTGTTGCCGGTGTGCTCAGCGACCCATCCCACACCCTCGCGGCGGCGATAGCCCGGCAGCTGAGCGTATGCCCTAGTTTTCCGCGCGGTTGGGCCGGTGAACCGCGCAGCGACTTTTCTCGTAGCGATCAGTACATCGCCGCGGGGCGACAGCACTCCTCGGCGGGGTCTACCTGATGATCGAGCCGGCAGTGAGTTTCGGGGCGTAAAGGCATAAATGCGTATGAAGAAGTGATCGCCACGCTGTCAACCTTGCAACGAGGTTCGCTCGTATGGGTCATTCTGGGACTGATCTTCGGACCTCCTGGGATGCGTGAGGGGCAGTCGGTACCGCGTCCTGAGTCGCTGAGTCGCTGCTCCGATCCTCACCGCGAAGCATCAGCGACTGAAGCGCAGCGACCCAGCGACTGAAGAGTCGCTGGGAAAAACCGCAGGTCAAAGCCCTCGTGACAGACGATTAGCGACTGAAGCGACTCAAGACCCCTATATATCAGCTCCACAGCTTTGTGCGTGTGCGCGTTATATATACAGTCGCTGAGTCGCTTCAGTCGCTGTTTACAGGTCTCCACCACCTCTGACCTGTGGTTTTTCCCAGCGACTCAGAGAGCGACCAAGAGTCGCTCAGTCGCTGCCCTCAGTCGCTGAGTCGCTGGCCGCCATGAGCGGCAACACGAGAGGCCGTCGGATGACAGGCTGATCGCAGAGCCGGAGACTTTTCGCTAGGCTGTCTCCATCATTGAGTCGCTTGAGTCGCTGATGGGGGAGGCACATGTCTGCTGACCTGCGGGTTCCTGCCAGCGACTCAGCTACCGGCCAGGCCACCGGCTCAGTCGCTGCTCCGCTGTCCATTGCCCGCTGGTGCGCCAGCCGCGGCTGGCCCGTACACCCGCTCGCTCCCGGCAGGAAAACTCCCGCAGCCAACTGCGAAGCCTGCCGCCAGCCCCACCACGACCGGGCGACCTGTGGCTGCCGCGCGGCAGGCCGCTGGTGCCACGGCTTCCATGCCGCCACTCTGGACACCTCACGCATCAACCAGTGGTGGGGTACGCGCCCGCAGTTCGGGGTGGGCATCGCCTGCGGCCCCGCAGGCCTGGTGATCCTTGATGTCGACGCACACGCCACCCAGCCGCCCGCGCACGACAGGCTCCTCCCGGGCATCGACATCGCCCCGGACATCGACGTCTCCGCGATGACCACCGGCTTCCACACCCTGGCCGTCCTTGCCGCCCTCCGCGGCCATCCCGACCCCACCCTCGACGCCGGCACCCTGCGCGTCAGGACCCCGTCCGGAGGCCTGCACATCTGGTACCGGGCCACCGACGGCCGCCGCTGGCAGTGCTCCACCGGCAGTGGGAGCAGCCGTGCGCTGGCCTGGCAGGTCGACATCCGCGCGGAGGGCGGCTACATCATCGCCCCCGGCACCAGGACCACAGCGGGCACGTACACGCCCGTCGGCGACGCCCGCGCGCCCGCCCCCCTGCCTGCCTGGCTCGGCCACGAACTCGAGCGGACCGGCCACCTGCCCGCCGCACACATTCCCGCGCCGCGACCGGTCCCCCCCAGGGCCCGGCAGGCAGTCCTCGCCGCCGGAGGCGGACAGCAGTACGCCACCCGGGCCCTGGCCTCCGTTCTGGCGGAAGTCACCGCCTGCGCGGCCATTCCCGAAGGCGCCGGGTTCTCGGAGAAACTCAACCGGGCCGCTTACACCGCCGGCGGCCTGGTCGCCGGCGGTCACCTGACCGAGGAGGACGCCGAACGCCTCCTCCTCGAAAACGCGGAACTCGCCCGCCCCGGCCGGGAACGCCACAACGCTCAGATCATCCGAAGCGGCATGACCGCCGGCGCGCGCCGCCCCCTGCACTCAGGGAGCCGCCCGTGACCACCCCGCCCGGCGGTAATTTCCTCTTCGACTTCGACCCTCAGGCCATGGCACAGCAGATCATCGCCAGAACCGTCGCGCCCCCGCTGCCCGCCCAGACCTCCAAGAAGTCCGAGACCGAAGGCCCCGCGACCGCGCACGGCCTGCTCCCCGACACGCTCACGGACCGAGGCAACGCCAAACTCTTCGTCCGCATCTACGCCTCGGACTTCCGCCACGTTCCAGGCCTTGGCTGGTACCGCTGGGACACCACCCGCTGGCAGATGGACGAGGACGACACCGTCCTGTGGGCAGCGGGCGACCTCGGCGAACACATCGCCGCCACGGACCCGCGGGGCCACCACGCGACGGACGCCCTGAAGAAGCACCGCCGCCGCGCCCTGTCCACCTCCGGCATCAACGCCATGCTCGCCCAGGCCAAATCCGCTCCCGGTATGGTCCTCAACGCCGCCCTGCTCGACGCCGACCCCTACGTCCTGTGCACCCCTTCAGGCATCGTCGACCTGCGCACGGGTCTGATCCGTACACCGGATCCGAACAAGGACTTCCACTCGCGCTCCACCAGCACCGGGCCGACCGCGATGGAGACCCCGCGGTGGACGCGCTTTCTCACCGACACCTTCGGTGAGGACGCCGACGGGTCGCAGATGATCGGCTTCCTCCAGCTGATGCTCGGCTACTCGGTCACCGGTGACGTGGGCGCCCAGGTCATGCCCTTCCTTTTCGGCGCCGGCAAGAACGGAAAGTCGGTCCTGCTGGACGTCCTGATGAAACTCCTCGGCGACTACGCGGACGCCGCCCCGCCAGGCTTCCTCATGGCACGCCCCTACGAGGGCCACCCCACCGACCTCGCCGAGCTCCACGGCCGGCGGGTCATCGTCTGTTCCGAGGTCAAGCCCGGTGACAAGTTCGACGAGGCCCGCGTCAAACTTCTCACCGGTGGCGACAGGATCAAAGCCCGGCGCATGCGCCAGGACTTCTTCAGCTTCGCGCCGACCCACAAGCTCTGGCTGCTCGGCAACCACCGCCCCGAGGTCGGCACCGGCGGCTTCGCCTTCTGGCGCCGGATGCGGCTCATCCCCTTCGAGCGGACCGTCTCCGACGACCGTAAAATCGACAATCTCGCGGACATCCTGGTCGCGGAAGAAGGCCCCGGCATTCTCAACTGGCTCATCGACGGTGCCCGCCGCTACCTCGGCGGCGACAAGGACCTCACAGGTCCCGACAAGGTCCGCATCGCCACCACGGCCTACGCCGAGACCGAGGACCACACCGGCCGTTTCTTCGACGAGGCCTGCGTCCTCCACCCCGACTACCGCACCGAACAAGCAGGCTTGTACAGCGCGTACAAGAGGTGGTGTCAGTCGGAGGGAGCGCCACCGGCCTCCAGCCGCGCGTTCGCCACCCGCGCTCGAGAACTGGCCGGATTGGCCTCCCCGAAAGAGATGATCCTGTCGAATTCGAGGAAGTATTACCCTGGTATTGGACTGCTCGCCGATGAGGAGATGGCATGAGTGCCCTGATCAGCGACGACGAGATCAAGCACGAGACCTCACTCGTCTGGCTCGAGGACATCGAGCAGCTCGACTACGTACGCCAGAGCCTCGACCGTCTGTCCACCCGCGGCGGCAAACCGCCCTACTACCGCGACGGACGCATGGTGGGCTACGCCGTCCTCGGGCCGCACGCCAAGTCGTCCCGCGCGTCCGGGACGTTCCGCCGCCGGGTCTTCTGGCTGCTGCCCCACGACCGCGACGCCGTTCCTGATGGTCTGTACGCCACGGGAGCCCCCGCGGAAGCCGTCGACCCCCGCACCATCACGGCCGGCAGCAAGGGACGCAAGACCGAACGGTCCGAGGGCGGGCCCCCCTCGGCCGCGATGCAGGAGCTCGGAATAACGCTGCCGCTCTAGCCCTCTGGCCTTCCAGGAGTGGCAGCCGCAGGGCGAAGACGGTAGCCGTGGGCGTGGGCGAGCTGGAGGACGATGGACAGTCCGAGGCTGCTGCCCCCCGCGCCGGCCACGTACGACTGGAGACGGACGCTTCCGCCGCGCCCGGTGTGGCGGACCGCGTTGGACAGAAGGTTGCCGACGACCTGGCGCAGGAGTACGGGGTCGGCCCTGAGCTGGATGGAGTCCTCGCCGCCGACGGTCAGCCGGACCCCCGCGGTGTCCGCTGCCGCCCGGTGGGCGGCAGCGACGTGGTGCAGGATGCTGTCGAGGCGTACGACCGCGGGATGGATGGTCAGCTTGCCGGCGTCGGCCGCCGCCAGGTCCTGGAGGTCGTCGATGATGTGCTGGAGCAGCAGGGCCTCCTCCAGGAGCGAGGAGACCAGCGCCGGGTTCGGTGTGGTGATGCCGTCCTCGGCGGCCTCCAGCCAGCTGCGGATATTGGCGAGCGGGGTGCGCAGTTCATGGGCGAGGTCGCTGACCATGAACTTGCGCTGCTTCTCCAGGCGCTCACGGCGCTCGGACATCTCGTTGAACGCCACCGCGAGGTACCCCATTCGGGGTGTCGATGCGTTGAGCGTTGATCCCAGGCCGTGCAGGCAGTCGATCCGCCTGTCCGCCAGCCGGCGCAGCGAGGAGCGCTCGCCGGGGGGGGCAGCAGCCCCGCGTACGTGCCCAGCGGGTCGATGACCGCGGAGACCGTCGGCGGCGGGGGAGTGGCAGGGGCGGCCGAATCCGCTACGGACGGTGGGTCTTGGAGGTCAGGACGGTACGGCGCCCGGTCAGCTCCGCCAGGCCGCGCACGAGCGGGCCCACCGCCTCCCAGTCGCGGTGGCCGGCCGCGTACTCCACCAGCTGGTTGCAGACGCTCGCGTCGTCGGTCAGGACCTGGCTGCGTTCCTGCTGGATCGCCTGGGTGGTGGACTGCACTGCCAGCCAGGCGGTGGCGCCGATGGAGCACCGCGACCAGCACCGAGGTGGTCATCAGCCGGGCCGGCAGGCTTTTGCGCAGCGGCGCCCGGGGGAGCCACAGCCCCTTACGGCGACGCATGACCGCCGCCGCTTGCTGTCTGTCCTGACCACCATCGCGATCATCACCCATGACCGGGACATCGCCGCACAATTGCCCCGACGAGTAGAGATCCTCGACGGCCGGATCGTGATCGACACGCTGGTCGACACGCCGACGCGGAGCGACGACGTATGACCCAAGCACCCACTCGCGGAGGCAGGGGAAGCCGCCGCCGGGCCCGTAACGGGGCCGCAGAGGCGGGCGGGGGAGACCAGTTCGACGCGCGTACGAAGCCCGTACGGCTGGCACTACGATCTGTTGGGCCTCGGGCTGCTCGGCATCGCCACCATGATCGTCGTGACGGGGATTCCTGCCTTCAGCCAGAAGGCCCTGATGGAGGAGCTCGCGGCGCTGGGCACCAACGCGCTGCAGGCCGTGCCGACTCCGGGCGCCGAACCGCCGGTGCTCCTGCCCGAGAAGTCGGTGGACATGGTCGGCCGCATCGCACCCGTCGCCAACACCCACGCCGTCGTCCACCGCTCCGACCGTATCGACGCGAGCGACTACAGCGGCGTCACCGTGCCGGCCGCCAAGCGGAACGTACTGGAGGCGGTCAACGGCACCGTGGGCTCGGGGAAGTTCCTCGACGCAGCCACCGAGAAACTCCCGACGGTGGTCCCGCAGATCGGTGATCAGGATCGTGGACCCGGTGACACTGGTGGCCGACATCGACCGTTCGGTGCTGGTCGGCTGGGAGGCGGCCCGTGACGGGCTCCGCTTCGACGGCCACCCCACGGTGATCCACGTCAGGCCACCGAGAACACCTTCTCGGCCCTGTTCCTGGGACTCGCGGGTGTCGCCCTGTCCACCCTGGGCGCAGTGGCGGGGACCCTGCTCGGCTGCCTGGCCGTCCTCGGCTACGCCGCCTACCAGGGCCGGCCGCCGGTCGTTCGCGGGCGCGGTCGTGGTGGGCATGGCCGCCGGCGTCTCGTGAGCCCCGGCCGCTGCGATTTGAGCCCCCGGTGAGCCCCGGCCGCGGCAAGTGAGCAGGAAACCGGCCTGGAAGGTGAGCAGTCATCCGACCGAAGGTGAGGCATATTCCTTGACACAAGGAGTGCCCCATGGCCCACGTACTGATCATCGGAGCCGGACCGGTCGGCCTCACCGCCGCGATGCTGCTCGCCGCGGACGGGCATCGCGCCACCGTCCTCGACCGGGACCCCGCCGCCGTACGCACGGTGGAGGCAGCCACCGGCGGCGACTGGCGCCGCCCCGGCTTCAAGCAGTTCGGCCATGCGCACATCCTCATGCCGGGCGGCTTCCACCTGCTCGACAGGGAACTGCCGGGCGCCGTCGACCGTATCCGCGAGGCCGGCGGCGTGACGTACAACATGATCTGCGGCGCCTGGAATGTGGGCAGCGCCGGCCCGCGACAGGAGGGCGACGAGCGCTTCGAGACCGTCACGGCCCGGCGACCGGTTCTGGAGGCCGCGCTGTTCGCCACCGCGGCACAGACGCCCGGAGTACGCGTGCTGAGCGGCGTCACGGTGAAGTCCCTGCTCGTCGGCGAGGCCCGTACGTCCGGGCGCCCGCACATCGCCTGAGTGATGACCGATTTCGGGGTGCGCGTCGAGGCCGACCTCGTCGTCGACGCCTCCGGCCGGCGGACCGAGATCCCCGGCTTCCTCGAGCAGGTCGGCGGCGCGCCCGAAGTACTGCGCGAGGAAGCCGGATTCCGCTACTACACGCGCTACTTCCGCGCCGACGAGCGGGGCATTCCGGCCCCGGGGTCCTGGCCGCTGTCCCACCACAACAGCATCTTCATCAGCACCGCCCCCGGAGACGGCGACACCTGGTCGACCACGCTCGTCACCTCCGACCGCGATCAGGAGCTCCGCTCGCTGAGCCGCCCGGACGTGTGGAACCGCGTGCTCGCCCTGTACCCCCACACCGCCCACTGGAACGCAGGCGTCCCGCTGACCGGAGTACGCGTGATGGGCGGCACCCACAACACCCGGCGTCGCCTGGTCGCCGAAGGGCAGCCGGTTGTCACGGGGATTGTGGCGATCGGCGACGCGCGGATGACCACCAACCCGCAGTTCGGCGCGGGCATGACGAACGGTCTGCGCCACGCGGCACGGCTGCGTGATGTGCGGGCGCCTGCTCGGCACGGACGACGCCGTCGAACTCGCCGTGAGCGTCGACCGCGAGATCGACGCGGAGTTCGGGCCCGCGTGGCAGGACGACACCGACTGGAACCGGCACCGCGTCGCCGAGATCGACGCCGAGATACGCGGCGAGCGCTATGAGACGCAGGGTCCGGTCTGGGCGCTGCGCGCGACGGTGGAAGCCCTCCTCGTGGAGGACCCCGACATTTTGCGCGCCTGGGGAGACGTCGGTTGCCTGCTCGCTTCCGCCGAGGAGGCCGTCGTGAAGAGCGGCCTGGTGGAGCGGGTCATGCGGCTGGGGGCCGGGGCGCCCCGCTACAGCGAGCCGGGTCCGAGCCGGGGGGAGCTGCTCGCCGCGGTGCGCGACGAGGAGTGAGGCGGGGAGTGAAGCGGCGGGCGCCCCCTCAGTGCGCGGGTGCACCTCCGTACGCCCCGAAAGGTGCATCGCCTGTTCGCACCGGCTGGGGCAAGATCACGAGCGATGATCGATTCTGAGCCGCAGGCCCATGCTGTGCCTGCTGTGCGGGAGACGGTCCGCGGCGGATCTGCCGCCGCCCCTGTCTGGGGCCAGGTTCGGTGGCCTCATCAGCCTGGTCAATGAGGAACGGAGTTCTGCTGTGGCATTGACGAAAGAATCCGTCGCGGCCGAGTTGGAGGCCGCGAGCAAGGTCGGTGACCCGCCTGCCGACAAGCTGGTGTCCGATCTGATCGACAACCAGGAGATCGACGGGGTCAACGCCCTGTTCCGCACCACCAACAAGCTGGGCCCCGGCCAGGACCTCTCGCAGCTGCCCGAGCGCCTCGCTGAGTTCCTGAGGGAGGCGGAGGCCCCGCCGCCGGGCTGGAGCGACGCGGACGTGAAGGCCGCGGAGGGCTTCTTCAAGCACCACCACGGGGAAGCGTCCATGCTCCAGGGCACCGTGGGCCTTATCGGCACCTACCTTTCTCCCACCGGAGCTTTCACCCTGCGCTCCACCGGTCGTCTGGGCGGTGTGGATGGCCCGGGCCGACGGCTGTCGCAGTCCTCTCGGCTGTTCATCCGCATGGGCGACGACAACGCCCTGCGGGACCGCACCCTGGCCGCGACCGTGACCAAGGTGCGCATGGTCCACGCCTCCGTGCGGCAGTTGCACAAGAAGAGCGGCGAGTGGGACTACGCCAAATGGGGCGAGCCGGTCTCCCAGAAGTACACCACCGGCGCTGCCTGCGTCTTCAGCACACAGATCCTGCAGGCGATGAAGAACCTCGGCATCAACGTCTCGCGCGATGACGCGGATGGCTTCATGTGCGCCTGGCACTACGTCAACCACTACCTCGGCACGCCGGAGAAGTGGCTGCTGCCCAAGAACGCCGGCGAAGTGGAGGAGCTGTGGAACCAGGAGCGCGACAAGGAGTGGAAGAAGACCGACGACGGCGTCTTTATGACCAAGCAGGCCATCAAGTTCTACCGGGAGCTGCTGGGGCCCGGGGCCAGTGACGCGTACATCGCCCTGACCCGAGTGGGCCTCACCGACAAGTACGCCAACATGGCCGGTGTCCCGGAGGGCCCCGCTGACCTCATCGCCAAGCCGGCTTCAGAAGTCCACAAGATCGCCAGCGGCATCGGCGGGGGACTCCTCGGCGGCGGCGCCAAGGAGGCCGTCGGGGTCAACCCGTACAAGGAACTCCTCGGTACCGCCTCCGAGGCATTCAACAAGATCGAACAGCACGCAATCGAACAAGGCAACGACGACCAGCCCCAGATGCACCAGGAACTCAACGACAACCGCTGAGTAGAACGCGGTGGCGGTGGCACCCACGCCGCGGCCACCGCGACCAGGGCCCGCTCGTCGCTCAGGCCGGCGGCGACCCGCCGTCGGTGACGGGCCCCCTGCACCGCGGCGGCCACGGGCAGTCCGGGCCCGCCGCGGACGCGTACGTGTCCCGGGCCGCGCGCAGCGCGCAGCCGGGCGAGCGCGGTCCGGTCGGCGTCGTCCAGCTCCGCGGTCACCTCCGGCCCAGGCAGCGGTGCTCAGCCCTTGACGGCGGAGCTTGCGACACCTTGGACGAACCAGCGCTGGAAGAAGGCGAAGACCACCAGGACCGGCAGGACCAGGAGGACGCCGAAGGCGAGGATCTGGCCCCAGTCAGGGGGCTGTTGGCCCTGGAAGACGCTCATCTCCAGCGGCAGCGGGCGGACCGACGGGTCGGAGACCATCAGCACCGGCCACAGGAACGAGCCCCACTGGATGAGGAAGGTCAGGATCGCCACGGAGGCGAAGGCCGGCTTGCTCATCGGGACAATGATCGCGAAGAAGGTGCGCCAGGGGCCGGCGCCGTCGATCCGGGCCGCTTCCTCGATGCTCGGCGGGATCGAGCGGAAGAAGGTGTGGAACTGGTAGACCGAGAAGGCGTTGGCGATGAACGGGAGTGCCAGGATGTAGAGGGTGTTGCGCTGGTCGTTGAACATGTAGAAGAGCGGCACGGCCACCGACTCGAACGGGACCAGCATCAGCAGCAGGACGAGCGTGAAGACAGCTTCCCGCCCGCGCCACTTCAGCCGGGACAGCCCGTACGCGGCCATCGAGTTGACGAACAGGCCCCCCGTCACCACCACGAACGCCAGCAGCAGCGAGACGCCCATGAAGCGCCAGAAGTAGCCGGTGCTGTCGGAGTTGAGGCTGCTCAGGACGGCGGAGTAGTTGTCGAAGGATAGGTGGGTGGGGAGGAAACCGGACAGGCCGTTCAGGACCTCGTCGGACGGCTTGAGGCTGCCCAGGAACAGGTAGATCACAGGCAGTACGAAGATGAAGGCCAGCACGCTGAGTACGGCGTAGTCCATGAAGCGGCGCAGGGGCGTACGGGTCGTGCCCATGGGTCAGTCCTCGTTTCCGGGCCGGACGACGCGGCGCTGGATGAGCGTCAGGACGACAACGATCACGAAGAAGACGACGGTGATCGCGGACGCCTGGCCGACGTTGTTCTGGTCGAAGGCGGTGGTGACTGCCTGGTACATCACGGTGCGCGTGGCGTCCTCGTCGAGGCCGCCGCCGCGGACGAGGACGTAGACCTGGTCGAAGACCCGGAAGGAGAGCACCGAGGTGAGCATCGCGACGAAGACGAGGGTGCCGCGGATGCCGGGCAGGGTGATGTGCCGGAACTGCTGCCAGCGGGTGGCGCGGTCGAGTTCGGCGGCCTCGTAGAGCTCACCCGGGATCTGCTGGAGGCCGGCCAGGAGGATGACCATCTGGAAGCCGACGCCCTGCCAGATGGACAGCACGATGATCGAGCCCATCGCGGTGGCGGAGTCGCCGAGCCAGTCGAAGGCGCCCCAGTTGCCGAAGCTCACCGCGTCGAGCGCGGAGTTGAGCATGCCCTGGTCGCTGCGGGCGAGGATGAGGCGCCAGATCACGGCGACCAGCGCCATGGGGAAGACGACCGGCATGAAGAAGAGGGACCGGAACAGGCCGATGGCCTTGAGCTTGCGGTTGAGCAGGATCGCCAGCCCGAGGGCGAGGGCCGACTGTACGGGTACGACGACCACGGCGAAGGTCAGGTTGTTCAGCAGGGCCCGCAGGAACGGGCCGGACAGGTCCGGGTCGGTGAACAGCCTTCGGTACTGCTCCAGGCCGAAGAAGGTGGGCTCCAGCGGGGAGCCGAGGCGGACGTTGTAGAAGGAGAGCACCACGGCGTAGCCGAAGGGCACGCCGACGAAGACGATGAGTCCGACGACGGCCGGGGCGGACATGAGCAGTCCGTGCAGCCAGTCGCGGTTCCTGCGGCCCGGGGGTGCTGATCGCGTCGACCGCGCGGGCTTCACGGGTGTCATGGATGGGGCCTCCTCCGGGCCGGGGCCGGGGCCGGGCGGCGCGGCGTGCGCGGGTTCCACGGATTTCACGGGAGGGTCCTGTTCCCGGCGGGGCGGGCGCGGCAGCCGCGCCCGCCCGGGCCGATGGGTCCTACGGGATCTGGTAGCCGGCGTTGTCGGAGAAGTCCTGGTCGATGGCGCGGGCGGCCTTTTCCAGAGCGCTCTTCGGGGCGGCGCCGCCGTAGATGGAGCTCAGGGCCTCGCTGAACTTAGAGGTGACCACGGGGTAGCCGGCGGTCACCGGGCGGGTGACGGCGACGCAGGACTTGGTGATGTCCTTGTCGCCGCAGGGCTTGGCGAGCTGGTCGGCGAAGAGCTGAAGCGGGCCGCCCTGCTTGTAGAGCTCGCTCTTGGCGAGCGCGGTCTTGGTGGCGGGCACCGCCCCGTTGGCCGTCGTCATGGCGGTGACGTTGGTGTCGTTCAGGAGGGAGTCGAGGAACGTGCCCGCGGCCTTGGCGTTCTTGGTGTCGGCGCCGATGCCCCAGGCCCAGGAGCCCTGGCCGGTCTTGGGGCCGTTGCCGAAGTCGGGCAGCGGCAGTACGACGAGGTCGTCGCCGAGGGCCTCGCTGTAGGCGGGGTACATCCAGTGGCCGACCCAGCTCAGGGCGACGCGGCCCTTGGCGAAGGCGTTGCCGTCGGTGTTGGGGTCGACGTACGTCTTCCAGGACTGGAGGGTCTTCATGGCCGAGACCACGGCCGGGGTGTCGAGGGCGCCTTCCGCCTTGCCGTCCTTGAGGAGGGAACCGCCGGCGGACCAGACGACGGGCGCGAAGCCATAGGTGCCCCACTCGTTGGCGTAGCCGCCGGTCTCCTGGAGGTCGAGGGTCTTGCCGTCGGAGTCCTTGGCCTTCAGCGCCCCCAGCGCGGCGGTGAACTGCGTGGCCGTCCAGCCGTCGGACAGGCCCTTCGGATACGTCACCCCGGCCGCGTCGAGCAGCTTCTTGTTGCCGTAGATCCCGAGCCCGGAGTCGAACATGCCCAGGCCGTAGTGCTTGCCGTCGATCTCGCCCTGCGCCTTGTTGGCCGGGGCGGCGTTGTCCATGGTCTTGGCGGAGACATACGTGTCGATCGGGGCGAGCTTCTTGTTGTAGACGAAGTTCGCCATGGTCGGGCCGTCGAACTCCATCACGTCCGGCAGCTTGGAGGCGTCGGTGGCGGTGATGGTCTTGGTGTAGTCGGCTTCGGGGATCAGCTTCAGGTCGACCTTGATCTCGCTCTGCGAGGAGTTGAAGGACTTCACCGCGTTCTGCAGCGCACTGGCTTCGTTCTTCTGTCCTTGGTGGGCCCAGACACTGATGGTGCCTTTGCCGCTTCCGGCCTCGGCGGAGGCATCGGTACCGCCGCCCCCGCCGCAGGCGGCCAGCGCCGCCAGGGGCAGGGCGAGGGCCAGACCCGTACGGGCGGTGCGGCGGTACTTTCTGTTGGTCGAGCTCATGGCTGTGCCTCCGTGCTGTGGCGAGGGTTCGAAGTGAGGGGGGTGCTTACCGGGCGTGGGGGTGTGGGGCTCAGGGAGCTACTGCGGGCCGCGCGGACGCGGCGGGGCGGTGGTCTCGCGCAGGACGAGGCGGATGGGCATCTGCACATGCCCCGGTAGTTCGGCGTCGGGTTCGTCCAGTTGCCGCAGCAGCAGCCGGGCGGCCTCGGCGCCCTGGTCGGCGACCGGCTGGGCGACGGTGGTCAGGCCGACCACGTCGGCGAGTTCGTGGTCGTCGAAGCCGACGACGGACACGTCGTCCGGCACCCCCAGCCGGTGACGCCGCAGGGCGCGCAGCGCGCCCATCGCCATCTCGTCGGACTGCGCGAACACGGCCGTCGGCGGGCGGGAGGCGGCGAGCAGCTCGGTCATGGCCCGCTCGCCGCCCTCGACGGTGTAGTCGCCGTCCGCTTCCAGGGCCGCATCGTGCTCGATCCCGGCGTCGGTCAGGACGTCGAGATATGCCCGGCGGCGCTCGATGGGGGTGGTCCAGTGCAGCGGCCCGCTGGTTCCGCTGATCATGCCGATGCGGCGGTGGCCGAGGTTGACCAGATGCCGTACGGCGCTCTCCGTTCCGGCCCGGTCGTCGATGCCGACCACGGTGAAGCCGGGCCGGGCGCCGCCGACCGTGGTGGCCAGCGGCACTCCCAGCGAGCGCAGTGCGGCGGCCTCCTCTTCGTCAGGGATGAGCAGCGACAGCACCGCGTCCACCCGCTTGCGGACCGGCAGTTTGGTGAAGAAACGCTTGCGTGTCTCCGGCGAACCCAGGTTGTACAGCAGCACGTCGTACCCGGCGGCGCTGAAAACACGCTCGGCGGCGTCCAGCACGGTGCCGAAGAACCAGCGGCCCACGTACGGGACCAGGACCCCGATGGTGAACGTGCGCCCGCTGGCCAGGCTCGACGCGGAACGTGAGGCGGTGTAGCCCAGCTGGGCGGCGACGGCCGTGATCTGTGCCCGCACCTCCTCCGACACCCCGGACCGTCCGCGCAGTGCGCGGGACACGGTGGAAGCGGAGACTCCGGCGGCACGGGCGACGTCGGTGATGCTGGCCGTCACGGCGCATTCCTCCCGTTGATTTCACGTCGGTGTGATCTGTGAGTGACGTGACCGTAAACCCGCCCTCGTTGTTGCGCAAGCGTTTGCGTTCAGTTTTACTTGGGCCGGTACTCGAGAGATCTTTTTGTTATCAGGCGTCAGCGCACACGTTTGGGCGCTGTGGAGCGACAGGAACTGTGCATGCGATACGCCCCGCCCGGCCTCTGCGTGAACGACTTCGCTCTCCTGCGCGACGAGGACGGCACGTATGCGGTGCTGCATCTGCAGGGGCCCTGGACACCGGAGTTCGACCATCTGCGGATGGAGACCTCCTACGGCCGGGCGACCTCCACCGACCTGGTGCGGTGGCAGCCGCAGGGCACCGCCTTCGGCAACGGCCTGCCCGGCCGCTTCGACGAGCAGGCGGTGTGGACCATGCACCCGCTCCGGCACGGCGACGGAATGGCGATGTTCTACACGGGCGTCTCCGGTCTCACACCGGGCGGCTCGCCGGTCCAGTCGGTCGGACTGGCGTACTCGGACCGCACGGACGGCACGGGCTGGCGCCGCCACGGCACCGGGCCGGTGGCCGAGGCGGACTCGCGCTGGTACCGCACCGGCGAACGCATGGCCTGGCGCGACCCCTTCGTCGTACGTGACGACGAGTCGGACGGCTGGGTCATGGCCGTCTGCGCGAGCGACGCCTCCCTCCCGGTGGAGGTCAGCGGCTGTGTCGCCCTGGCCACCTCCGACGACCTGGAGCACTGGACCGTCCACCCGCCGCTCATCTCACCCGGCGACGTCGACGAACTGGAGTGCCCGGTCCTGGAACGACTCGACGACGGCAGCTGGCTGCTGCTCGGCTCCATCGGCGCCACCCGCGGCTTCGAGGCATGGACCGCGCCCCGCCTGCGCGGGCCCTGGACCCGCCGCGGTCCTCTCGGGCCGACCGGCACCTACGCCCCGCGCGTCATCGCCGCGCCCGACGGCTCCCGCGTCGTGCTGCACACCACGCCCCGCCGCGCCGGCCTCACCGACACCGGTGACCGCTGCCGCGGCATGCTCGCCCAGCCGAAATCGCTTGTGGTGGAGGGTGATTCGGCCCCCCGCCTGGAATGGTGGCCCGCCCTGAACGCCTGGCTCGGCGAGGAAACGGACTGCCCCACGCTGCACGCGGTCGGCGACATCGGCATAACCGGCCGTGTCGAGATCACCCTGCGCACCGACGGCCCGGACAGCGACCGCTCCGCCCTCGCTGTCGGCTGCGACGGCAAGAACCTCTGGGCCACCGGCCCCGACGGCACCCGGCTCGGCGAGACCGTCCTGACCGAACCCGCCGCCACCCTGCGCATCCTCACCATCGGCGAATACGTTGAGGTCTACGCCGACGGCGTCTTCGCCCTGACCACCCTGTGCTACTCCGGCCACCCCGCCCCGTGGACGGCCGTCACCGAAGGACGCGAACGCGCCATTCCCGTCCGCCCGGTCCGGCTGCCCGACCCTCACCGCGACGACGCCTCGGCCATCTGGCCCGGCCCGTCACCGCGCTGACCCGAACTCCCCTCCGGAAAGGCCCAGTCATGCCTGCCGTGAACGTCACCGCCGACGGTCTCCGCTTCCCCGACGGCTTCCTGTGGGGCGCCTCCACCGCCGCCCACCAGATCGAGGGCAACAACGTCAACAGCGACTGGTGGCAGATGGAACACAGCGGCGGCTCCATCGCCGAACCCAGCCTCGACGCGGCCGACAGCTACCACCGGTGGCGCGAGGACATGGACCTGCTCGCCGGACTCGGCTTCACCGATTACCGCTTCAGCATCGAATGGGCCCGCATCGAGCCCGCTCAGGGTCACTTCTCCAAGGCCGAGATCCGCCACTACCGGCGCATGGTCGACGGCGCCATCGAACGTGGCCTGCGCCCCATGGTCACCCTGCACCACTTCACCGTGCCGCGCTGGTTCGCCGAACGCGGCGGCTGGACCGCGGACGGGGCGGTGGACCTGTTTGAGCGGTACGTGCGGGCGACCGCGCCCATCATCGGCACCGGCGTACGGCACGTGTGCACCATCAACGAACCCAACATGATCGCGGTCGCCGGCGCCGTCCGCGAACTGGGCACCGAGGCACCGCCTACGGCTGGGCTCCCGCTGCCGGACAAGGCCACCACCGACGCCCTGATCCAGGCCCACCACCGCGCCACGGCCGCCGTCAAGGCGATCTCCGCCGACATCCAGGTCGGCTGGTCCATCGCCAACCAGGTCTACCAGGCCCTGCCCGGCGCGGAAGCCGCCACCGCCGCCTACAGCCACCCCCGCGAAGACGTCTTCATCGAAGCCGCCCGCGACGACGACTGGATCGGCGTCCAGTCCTACACCCGTACCAGGATCACCACCGACGGCCCCGTCCCCGCCCCCGACGACACCGAACGTACCCTCACCGGCTGGGAGTACTACCCACAGGCCATCGGATACGCACTGCGCCACACCGCCGAGATCGTCGGCGACGTACCACTGATCGTCACCGAGAACGGCATCGCCACCGACGACGACACCCGCCGCATCGACTACACCACCGGAGCACTCCAGGAAGTCTCCGCCGCCCTGGAGGACGGCCTCGACGTACACGGCTACCTTCACTGGAGCGCCCTCGACAACTACGAATGGGGCTCCTACAAGCCCACCTTCGGCCTCATAGCCGTCGACGCCGACACCTTCGAACGCACCCCCAGGCCGTCCGCGGCCTGGCTCGGCGGACTCGCCCGCACCGGGGTGCTACCGCGAGCCACTTCCTGACGAACTGGATGAACTGGACGAACTGGAGGGTGAGTCCGATCAAGCGTGACCGCTGAACCAACCGGGAACCGCAAGCCACGCGGTCTGCGACCGCCTCGGCCGGGGCAGTTGGCAGGCGGGACATCGCCGGGCAGCGTGGCGCGGATTCGGTGAAACGGGCGGCAAGGTCGACGCCGAGTTGGTACTGGTCGGGGTCACGGTGCGGCGTGCCGTGCGGTACGCGAAGCTGTCGCCGGCCACCCGCGTGGGGACACCGAGGGGCGAGACGGAGGCGATCAGGCCGCGCCGTGGGACGCCCGTCGTCGCTGAGCCCGACGCGCGTGCGGCGGCTTACCACGCCCGAGTAGTTTGACCGCGTCACGACGCAGGGTTGAAGGGAAGCGCATGACGAACTCGCTGGAGATCAAGCCCATCGGCACCGTGGTCGGCGGCCGCACCGAGGCCACCGACGACCACTGGAGCGGCACGGCGATCATCCGCCTGAATCCGGACTTCCCCGTCGAGGCCGTCCAGGGCCTGGAGGAGTTCTCCCACCTGCTCGTCGTCTGGCACTTCCACAAGGCTTCACCGGATGACGTTGCCCTGCATGCCCGCAGCCCTCGCAACAACCCCCAGTGGCCGGCCACCGGAACGTTCGTCCACCGCAACCACCGCCGCCCCAATCAGCTCGCGCAGTCCTTCCCACGGCTGCTGAAGGTCGAGGGCCTGGACCTGTACGTCACGGACCTGGATGCGATCGACGGCAGCCCCGTCTACGACCTCGCCCCGTACTTCAAGGAGATGGGGCCGCGCGGGGAAGTGCGCGAGCCGAGCTGGCCGGGCGAGATGCTCGCGGACTACTGGAACGAGCCGCAGAACTGAGCCGCGGGACCCAGTCCTGCGCAGCCGCAGTACCGGATACGGACCGTCCGAGCGGATCGGATGCGACGCCTCGGCAGACGGCGGGACGGAGCCGCTGACCGGTGTAAAACACTCACTCACTGAGCACATAGCACTACTGGATGATCTCGTAGATCTCCTTGTAGCCGGATTTCGCATTGCTGTTGAAGGCGTCGATCAGAGCCTGGGCTTCCGCGTCCGGGTTCTTGTAAAACTCCCGCTCCAGGGTGAAGTACTGGTCGAGGCTATCGAACTCCCACTGGGCAAAGACGGTGTCCATGGGGCCCGTGTAATCGACGTAGATCCGCCGGTTCGTGCAGCCAGCGTTCTCCAACACGCCTGAGAGCGTCTTGAACGCCGCCACGATCTCCGGCGCCTTTCCGCGCTCGGCCTGGTAGACCTCGCGAAGCATGTACATGCCGTTACTCCTCCCGCCTGAGCAGCACTCAATGGGACCGGAGCCACGCTAGCCCGGCCGAGCCGCGGTCGCAGTCCGGGCGCGGCATTCGGGCCACCGACTATCGGGAAAGGCATAGCGCCCGTGATGCTGACTCTTCACACACCGGGACAGGGTTAACACCGGTCGAGCTGGTGGACTCGGTGCTGGCCCGTATCCCGATGACGCGCTACATCCAGGCGACCCAGTGGGGGCTGACGGTGCCCGAGGCGACCGCCTACCACGAGCGAACGCTGCGGACGGTGCCCGAGCTGTACGCCGCCGATGTCCGCGTCCTGCTGGAGGCGGGCGAGCTCATGACCGCCGGGGACTACTTGCGCGCCCAGCGCGCTCGCACGCTCATGCGGCAGGCCTGGCTGCGCATGCTGGACACGGTCGACCTGATCGCCGCGCCGACCGTGCCGCTCACCGCTGTGAAGGCCGGCCAGTCCACCGTGACCTGGGGCGACGGGACGGGCGCGTCAGTGCCCGAGGATCTGCGCGAAGCGTTCGGTGCTGATGTTGCCGCCGGAGAGGATGACGCCGATCCGCGCGGGTACGGGGCTGATCCGGCCGGACAGAAGAGCCGCCAGCGAGGTGGCTCCGCTGGGTTCGAGGACGGTCTTCATGCGTTCGAAGGCCATCCGCATGGCGTCACGGATCTCGTCGTCGGTGACCAGGGCGATCTCGTCCACCAGCCGCCGGTTGATGGAGAAGGTGAGTTCGCCGGGGATGTCGGCCGCCTGTCCGTCGGCGATGGTGCGGGGCACCGGCACGGAGACCCGCCGGCCCGCTTCCAGCGACCGCTTCGTGTCGTCCCCGCCCTCCGGCTCGACGCCGATCACGCGGATGCCGGGCAGCAGCGCCTTCGCGGCGGTGGCGCTGCCGGCGATCAGACCGCCGCCGCCGACGGGCACCACCAGGGCGTCGAGTTCGCCGGCCTTCTCGATCAGTTCCAGGGCGGCGGTGCCCTGCCCGGCGATGATGTGCGGATGCTCGTAGGGCGGTATGAGCGCCAGGCCCCGGTCGGCGGCCAGCTTCTCGCCGATGGCGACCCGGTCGCCGGTGTAGCGGTCGTAGGTCACGACCTCCGCGCCGTAGCCGAGGGTCGCCTCCACCTTGGAGCGCGGTGTGTCCTCGGGCATGAGAATCACGGCGGTGGTGCCCAGCTCCCGCGCGGCCAGGGCGACGGCCTGGGCATGGTTGCCCGAGGAGTAGGCGGCGATCCCCTTGGCCAACTGCTCCGGGGACAGGCGCGACGCGGCGTTGTACGCGCCGCGGAACTTGAAGGCGCCGACGCGCTGGAGGTTCTCGCACTTGACGAGGACCTCCGCGCCGACGAGGTCGTCCAGGGTGCGCGAGCGCAGCACGGGTGTGCGGTGCGCGACGCCCTCGATGCGGGCGGCGGCGTCGCGGATGTCCGCCAGAGTGACCTGCGGGATCTCGGCCTCCGCCTCCGCCTCGGCCTCGGTGGCGGTCTTGGCCTCGGGTCCGGTCATGCGTGTGCTCCATCCTGGTCGTCGGCATGGTTGCCCTGGTCGGCCTGGTTGTTCTGGCCGGTGGACCTGGTCTTGGCGAGGTAGCTGTAGGCGGAGGCCCGGGAGATGCCGAGCCGGTCCGCCACCTGCTGGGCGGCGCCGCGCACGGCGAACACTCCGCGATCGTCCAGGCTGCGGAACAGCTCCAGGCGTTCGGCGCGGCTGAGTTCGGACCATGGTTTGTTCTGCCGCAGCTGGTGGGTGTCCACGATCGCGTCCACCACGGAGTCGATGTCGTTGCCGAAGGTGGTCGTCGGAAGCGCGGCGGCAGTGGCCATACCGGCGAGTTCGCCGATCAGGGTGTGTGCCTGGTTCACGGCGGTGATGTCGAGGTTGACGCACAGCGCTCCGAAGACGGTGCCCTCGGAGTCGCGCAGGAGCATGGTGGACGACTTGACCAGCTTCCCGGATCGGGTGCGGGTGAGGTAGTTCAGCTCGTCGGCGGCCTCGTCGCCCCTGGCCAGGAGACCCATGCCGATCTCGCTCATCGACCCGCCCACCGTGCGCCCGGTCACCGAACCGGCGATGGCGACGACGGAACTCTCCGGCCGGCGGAAATCGTGGACGAGCACCTCGCAGAAAGAGCCCAGGGTCGCGACGATGCCGTCCACCACGGGCGTGAGCGCGGCGATGATCGCGTCCTGCTCCTCGATCGCGCCCTTTTTCTCCTCAGCCTTCTCCTCAGCGGGCACCGGGTGCTCCCGCCGGAGTCCGTACGCGGGCGAGCGCCTCGATCTCGACGCAGCCGCCATAGGGCAGCGCCGCCGCCCCCACACAGCTGCGCGCGGGGCGGGGACCGGAGAAGAAGCTCTCGTACGCGGCGTTGAGCCGCGGACGGTCGGCGATGTCGGTCAGATAGGCCACGACCTTGACCACGTCGCCGCGGGCCGCGCCCGCTGACCGCAGTGCCTCGTCGAGGTTGGCGAACGCCTGCGCGCACTCGGCCTCGAACCCGCCCTCCACCAGCACGCCGGGCTCGCTCACCCCCAGGCGCCCGGACACCGCCACCAGGTCACCACTGCGAAAGGCCACCGAATAGGGGTGCTCGTCCAGCTGCTCCACTGTCGCAGGGCCGGCATCCGGCCGTACATCCGTCATCTGTCCTCCCAACGGGTGCCGCGGGCCGCTCACGACCTCGGCCCACCATTCACTCTGGACTAGAATTACAGCACCCTGGACTAAAATTCCAAACCCCGCCCGAAGGTGAACCGCGCGGTAACGCCCCGATCGTCTCGGCGTACGCGGCGGTGGCATCCAACAGCCGTACGGGCAGCGCCCGCAGACGGCGCGTCGGACGCGCTTCACGGCGCAAGCGCTCCGGCTTGACCTGACTATTCGCTTAGTAAATAGTGACGCGTGTGTCCACGTCCCACATCCTTCTCGGCCTGCTCGCGCCGCACCCGCTGCACGGGTACGAGCTGAAGCGAGCGCACGACCAGCGCCTGCCCGGCGCCCGGCCGCTCGCCTACGGGCAGGTTTACGCGACGCTCAACCGGCTGGTGCGCGACGGCCTGGCCTCGGAGGCGGGTCAGGACCGGGCGGGCGGCCCCGATCGCACGGCGTACGAGGTCACCGACGTCGGCCGCCGGTCGCTCGCCGACTGGCTGGGCACGCCCGAGCCGCCCGCCCCGTACCTGTCGAACATCCTGCTCGCCAAGACGGTGGTCGCCCTGCTCGTCTCCGACGAGGCCAGTGCCCGCCGGCAGCTGTCCGCGCAGCGGGCCGCCCACCTCGCGCGGATGCGCGAACTCACGGCGGTGAAGACGGCCCCGGGCTCCACCGTCGCCGAGGTGCTCGCCGCCGACCTGGCCATCGCTTACCTGGACGCCGACCTGCGGTGGCTGCAGACCGCAGCGGACCGCGTCGCCGACCTGCGCCTGGAGGTGCACCGATGATGATCGAAACCCGTGCCGTGACGAAGTCGTACGGACCGAGTCCGGCCCTGTGCGGGCTCTCGCTCGCGCTGCGGGAAGGAGAGATCGTCGCCGTCACCGGGCCCAGCGGCTGCGGCAAGTCGACGCTGTTACACGTCATGTCCGGCATCCTGCGCCCGGACGACGGGGAGGTCCGCTACCGCGGCGCCCGCATCGACGACCTGAGCGAGGCCCGGCGCTCCCTGCTGCGGCGCACCGACTTCGGGGTGCTGTTCCAGTTCGGCCAGCTCGTGGCGGAACTCCCGGCCGTGGAGAACGTCGCACTGCCGCTGCTGCTCGGCGGAACCGGGCGGCGGGAGGCGACGGCGCAGGCGGCCGACTGGCTGGAGCGGCTCGGCGTGGCCGAGCTGGCGCGGCAGCTGCCGGGGGAGATGTCGGGCGGCCAGCAGCAGCGGGTGGCGCTCGCCCGCGCCCTGGTGACCGGGCCGAAGGTGCTCTTCGCCGACGAGCCCACCGGCGCGCTGGACAGCCTCGCGGGGGAGCTGGTGATGGGCCATCTGGTCCGCGCCGCCCGCACCCAGGGCACCAGCGTGATGCTGGTGACCCACGACGCGACGGTCGCCGCCTACGCGGATCGCGAAATCCGGCTGCGCGACGGCGTGGTGGAGGGCGACGACGGCGTACTCGACGGGGCCTTCGTTGCCACGGGGACCTCCCGGTGAGCCCACTGACCACGCTGCGCCTGTCCATGGCAGGCACCCGCTCGGACCGCGTACGCATCATCCTGACCGCGATCAGCGCGGCGCTCTCCACGGTGTCGATGCTCTGCGCGGCCACGGTGACCGCGGTGGCCCCCTCCCAGGCGGTGCGCTACACCAACGACCTGCTCAACGAGAGCGGACTGCGCCCGGGCGTCGCGCTCGCCATGGTGCTGCTGACCGTTCCGGCACTGGCCCTGGTCGCCCAGTGCAGCCGCCTCGGCGCGCCCGCGCGCGAACACCGGCTGGCCGCGATCCGGATGGCCGGGGCGAGTCCGCGCCAGGTGATCCGGATCGTGGCGGTGGAGACAGCACTCGCCTCCGTCCCCGGAGTCGCCGCGGGAATCGGGGCGTTCCTCCTCGGCCGCGTCCTGCTCGACGCCCCCGACGCGCAGGGCCGCCGCCCGCTGCCCACCGATGTGCTGCCGCACGCCGCCGCCATGACCGGCATCGCGCTGGGCGTGCCGCTGATCGTCGCCGCACTGACGGTGCTCACCCTGCGCCGGGCGGCACTCACTCCGCTCGGCGTGGTCCGCAGGACCCGGCGCGCCCGGCCCCGCATCACGCCCGGCGTGCTCATCGTGACCGGCCTCGGCGCCTGCGCGCTGGTCGAACCGGCGCACGCGTACTTCACCCGCCACCCGCAGACCAACGACGCACCGCTGCTCGTCACCGGAGGGCTGATCATCGTCGGCGTCCTCGCCGTCGGCATCGGCGTGGTCACCGGCACGGGCTGGATCACCCACACCATCGGCCGTGTCCTCCAGCGCTACGCCCGCAAGCCCGCGGGCCTGCTCGCCGGCCGGCGCATGACGGCCGACCCCTGGTCGGGCAGCCGCACGTTCTCCGCGCTGCTCGTCGCGCTGGTCATCGGCTCGGCCGCGGCCGGCCTCGCCGCGCTGACCGTGGCCTCGGTCTCGGCGCAGCAGGAGAACCTCCGCCGCTTCGCCGCGCTGGTGGGTGAACCGTACGAGCCGGAGGGCACCGGCCTGTACGAGCGGGCCTACGAACTCGTGGGCTACGCCTCGCTGGTGGCCCTGGTGATCGCCGCCATGGGCCTCCTCGTGGCGCTCGCCGACACGGTCCTGGCCCAGCGGCGCGCGTTCGCCTCGCTGATCGCCACGGGAACGCCCCGCGGGATCCTGGCCCGCGCGATCGCCTGGCAGACCCTGACGCCGGTCGTCCCCGCGGTGGGCCTGGCGGTCCTGGCGGGCGTACTGCTGCCCCGCTTCGCCGTCCCCGACGCGAAAGACACCATGGACATGGGGACCTGGCGCTGCTCACCGCTGCCGGGCGACAGCGCCTCCGCGTGCGAGGACCAGGCGTACTCGCAGGCACACGGCGTCGTGGTCAGCGCGGAGAAGGTACCCGTCACCGTGCATCTGCCGTGGGAGCAGCTGCTGCTGCTCGCGGGAACGGCGATCGGCGCGACCGTGGCGATCACTCTGGTCGCGCTGCTGTTCCTGCGGATGAGTACGCGTGCCACGGAACTGCGGACGGCCTGAGGGTGTACGAGGGCGGCGGTGCGCTGGGGGATGTACTGGAGGCCGCGCGGGAGCGGGCGTTCGTGGGCAGAGTCGGTGAACTGGCCCTGTTCCGGTCGGCGTTGGCGGGCGATCCCGGATCGTGCCCGGTCCACTATCTGCACGGACCCGGAGGTATCGGCAAGTCGACTCTGTTGCGTCGGTTCGCGCGTGAGGCCCGCCGGGCCGGGCGTGCGGTGGAGGTGGACGGGCGGACGGTCGTCCCGACGCCTCAGGGTTTCGCCAGGGCGGTCGGGGAGGCGGTGGGGGAGCCGGGCCTGGTACTGATCGTGGACACCTTCGAACACTGCCAGGGCCTGGAGAGCTGGCTGTACGAGCAGTTCCTGCTCGGCCTGCCGGCGGGCAGCGTGGTGGTGATCGCCGGACGCCGCGCGCCGGATGTCCGCTGGACCTCCGATGCGGGCTGGGCGGACCTGCTACGGGTCACGGCTCTGCGGAACCTGCCTCCCGAGGATGCCGCACGGCTGCTGCACGCCCGGGGCCTGGGCACCGGAGCGCACCAGGCGCTGCTGTCCTTCACCGGCGGCAACCCGCTGGCGCTGACGCTGGCGGCGGCGGTAGCCGCGAGAGAGGAGGCTGCCAGGGAGCAGGCTGTCAGGGAGGAAGGAGTCACGTCCGGCTGGAAACCGAGCCGGGATGTCATCGCCACCCTGCTGTCCCAACTGCTGGGCGACATCCCCAGCGTGGCACACCGCAGAGCGCTGGAGATCTGCGCCCACACCTATGTCACCTCCGAAACGCTGTTGCGTGCCCTCATGGGGGAGGAGGCGCCCGAGTTGTTCGCCTGGCTGCGCCAGCAGCCCTACATCGAGCCGACGGACGCCGGTCTCGTTCCGCACGACGTGGTCCGCGAGGCACTGGAGGCGGATCTGCGCTGGCGGGACCCCGAGGGTTTCGCCGACATGCACAGAACTGTTCACCAGTACGTTCTTGACCGGCTCCGCGCCGCACCGGAAGAGAAGATGCTCCCGGCCACCAGCAGCCTGCTCTACCTCTACCGCAGGGAGGCTTCGGCGAACTTCCGCAAGTGGCGCGAAGGGGGCCTGGTCGAGGACGGGTTCTACGAGGAGGCCGACCGCGGACGCGTACTGGAGCTGGCGGAGATCGCCGAGGGCGCGGAGTCAGCGGCCATCTGCCGCTTCTGGCTGGACCGGCAGCCCGAAGGGTTTCGCGTCTACCGCTCCACGCACACCGGCGAGATTGTCGCGTTCTTCGCGTGGTTGCGACTGCGGGAACCCTCGGACCCCGGCATCGACCCGGTGGTCGAGGCGGCCTGGGCGCATGCACGGTCCACGGCACCGCTGAGGCCCGGCGAGCACATGAGCATGTCGGTTTCCGCTGCTCACTTCCCAGACCGGTTTCTTGCTCAGAAGCGGTCCCCGCGGAGCGGATGGTGAGTAGTGAGCGTGTCGTCAGCTGCGTGCCACCGCGGTACGACGGGTACGGGTCAGTCCCGGTCCACCGTCCTCACGCGCGCGAGATCGATGGCCCGCTGAGGATCGGGCGTGGGCACTCCGTCCAGCTCGTACGGCATCACCGTGTCGAGCAGCGGGAGCAGGCCGAGAAGTTCGTCCCCGCTCGGAACGGCACGCGGGGCACCCGTCGAGGTGCGTCTCCAGGCGTTCACACTCCGGCCCTTCACCAGTGCTGAGCAGCTGCGTGGCAAGGGCGATACGGGCGTGCTCGCATTCCACAGGATCCTCCGAAACCGATCCGTCCAGCCGTCGCCATGGCCGGTGCGTGCGGCGGCTTGCTGTTGTGCTGTGAGCTGTGCTGTGACGCCGGAGTGCGCCCCACTCTACGGCTGCGCGACCGCTGCCGGACCCGGGTCCGGGTCCGGACCGGCAGAATCCACCGCGGTGGCCGGGCGCGGGACGGCGAGCAGGAACTCGGCGCCGCGCTCGTGGAGCGTGATGGCCTCCGCGGGCGCGCCGGACTCCAGCAGCAGCACCGCACCCGCCCGACTGTTCACGTCCGGCGCACCGGCGCACCGGCGGAGAACCGGCTGTCCTGGGCTCCAGCCGTTGCGCAACGGAGTTGGACGCGGCATCTCGTGACATACAGGTGATCTGTCTGCCGCGCCGGGGGCGGGTGGCAGACGCCGGCCGGTACGGTGACCGGCCGGCGTCGGGCTCACTAGCCGCGGCTCTGGACGAAGCGCAGCATGTTGCCCGCGGGATCGCGGAAGGCGCAGTCGCGAACCCCGTACGGCTGGTCGACCGGCTCCTGCAGCACCTCGGCGCCCGTGGCGCGGATGCGCTCGAAGGTGGTGTCGCAGTCGTCGGTCGAGAAGTTCACCCCGCGCAGCATGCCCTTGGCCAGCAGCTCCGCCATGGCCTGCTTGTCGGCCGGCGAGGCGTTCGGGTTGGCGACGGGCGGTTCCAGCACGATCTCCGCGTCGGGCTGCGACGGCGCGCCGACGGTCACCCAGCGCATCCCCTCGAACGCGACGTCGTTGCGCACTTCGAGTCCGAGTGCGTCGCGGTAGAAGGTGAGCGCCTTGTCGTGGTCGTCGACGGCGATGAAGCACTGCGAAAGTTTGATGTTCATGCAGCTCACGCTACGGGCCGGCCGCGGGCTTCGCTTCTCCGTTCCTGACCGGTTCCGCGTTCCTGACCGGTCGCGTGAAGATCTTGGCGACGCAGGCCGGGATGGCCGCGCCCTCCTCATGCGGGCGCGCCCGGTACGCGCTCGGGCTCTCGCCCACCAGCTCGGTGAACCGCGAGCTGAACGACCCCAGCGACGTACAGCCGACGGCGAAGCAGACCTCCGTCACCGACAGGTCGCCGCGCCGCAGCAGGGCCTTGGCCCGCTCGATCCTGCGGGTCATCAGGTAGCTGTACGGCGTCTCCCCGAACGCGGCGCGGAAGCTGCGGGAGAAGTGGCCGGGCGACATGTGGGCCGTGCGTGCCAGCGCGGGGACATCGAGCGGCTCCGCGTAGTCGCGGTCCATCAGGTCGCGGGCACGGCGGAGCCGAACCAGATCCGGTAGCGTCACCGGACCAGCATCGCACGGCCACCCTCCCGTGCGGCCCCCGGCGCATCGCGCCGGGCGGTACACGCGAACGTGCGCCACGCGCCATGGCCAACCTCGCGGGAATGTCATGGAGTGGCGTTGCTGCCTCGTTCGAGATCCTTGAGGAACTGTCGCTGGTCGTCCAGGAATCCGCCCGCGAAGAGAGAGCGGGGGGAGAAGAGTGCGGTGAGCGTGATCTTGAGGTCCGACTGCTCGACGGACTGCTTGAGCAGTGAATGGGTCGCGTCCGGGTACCCCTTGACCGTCAATGCGCCGCCGGTGTCCAGCAGCTTGCGGTAGATGCGCTCCGTGTCGGCGGTGTCCACGTTGATGTCATGGCCTGCGAGGGTCAGCAGCACCGGTACGCCGCGCAGGGCGCGGAGGTCTCGCGTGGCGTCCGCGGTGTAGTTCTTGGAGATGAAGCCCCAGCGGTCGGCGGTCATGCCGTCCGCGTCGCCACCCATGGCCTTGCCGTACTCCTCGAAGGTCGCGTGGCGTTTCAGCAGCCGGCGGGTGGTGTCGCTCTTGGCGATCTCGGCCTTGGTGCGGGCTGCCGACGCACCGTCGGCGCGCAGCCCGGCGAGGAGGTTGTAGCGGCCCTGCTGGAGCCAGTTGATCGCGGGCGAGACGGCGATGACGAAGCTCACGGGTGTCTTGGCGGCGATCTTCGGCAGGACCCAGCCCGCCTGGCTGGCGCCCCAGAGCCCGATCCGGTCGCCGTCGATGTCCGGGCGGGCACGGGCCCAGGCGATGGCGGCGGCCGCCTCGTTGGCCCGGTCGTCCATGGACTGGTCGAGCCAGTTGCCGGGTGCGCCCGCGACGCCGGGTTTGTCCCAGGACAGGGAGGCGTACCCGGCCTTGGCGTTCGCTTCCCACATGGGTTTGTAACCGTCTTCGTGGGTGGCGTCGATGGGGCCGTCGCCGTGGACGTACACGACCAGGCCGTGGTGCTTGCGGCCGTCCTTGGGGGTGGCCAGTACGCCGTTGAGGGTGTGGCCGCCGTGGCGGATCGAGACCCGCTGCTCGTCCATGTCGTAGGAGTTCTGCCACAGCACCACACCGACGAGACCGGTGGCCACGACCAGGACCGTGACGAGTGACCACACGGCGATGCGGAGCCCGCGCCGTCGGAGCTGGATCTTTGGACACATGGGATCTGACCGCCTCTGTTCGGGTGTTTATGCACAACTGAAACTATCACTATGAGCACGATCGTAATGAGGGTGATAGTTTTGGGTTCAGGTTGTTGCAGCGAGAAAGGGAGCACGGCATGGGACTGGACGCGACGGGAACCGGCACCGGCACTGGACCGGTGACGGTCCGGCGGGGCGTACCGGCCGGAGCCGAGCGGCGGGCGGCCGAGCTGTACTGGGACGCCTTCGGCCGCAAACTCGGTGCCGCCCTGAACCCGCCGGACAAGGCGGTGCCCTTCATCGCCGCCCACCTGAACGCCGACCGCGCCGTCTGCGCACTCCTCGACGGCCAGCTCGTCGGCCTCGCCGGCTACCAGCACGGCGGGCGGGCCCTCACCGGGGGATCGGCCTCCGCCGTGCTGCGCGCGTACGGACACCTGCGAGGACTGCACCGACTCGTGCTCCTCGCCCTGTTCGAACGCCACCCGGCCCCCGGACAGCTCGTCATGGACGGCATCGCCGTGGACCCGGACGTGCGCGGCCGCGGCGTCGGGAGCCTGCTCATCGAGGAAGTGGCCGCCGTCGCGGCGGAGCAGGACTGCCGGGAGATCAGACTGGATGTGATCGACACCAACCCGCGCGCCAGGGCCCTGTACGAGCGGCGCGGCTTCAGGGCCGTACGTACCGAGCACACGCCCTACCTGCGCGGGCTGCTCGGATTCGGCGCGGTGACCACCATGCACCGCCCCGTCGAGGCGAATGGGCCGAGAGGACTGTACACACCGTGACCGACCACATCGAGATCCCCACCCGCATGCTCGTCCACGCACTGATCCGCGAGGACGGCACCGTCGGTGCGGACGAGCTGTACTCCGTCGCCAACACCCTGGGCATGAGCGACCAGCAGGTGCGGCTGTGCGTCAAACGCCTCGTGGCCGAAGGCCGGTTCACCCATGAGGGCCGAGGCCGCAAGGCGGAGCTGCACGCGACCGCGGACACCACGCGTGCCCTCGCCCCCAACGCGGACTTCCTGCGGCACGCGTTCCAGCAGGACGCCGGGCTCGCGCCCTGGGACGGTGTCTGGCACCTGGCCGCCTTCGCGGTGCCCGAATCGGCGCGCACGGCCCGGGATGCCCTGCGCGAGACGCTCGTCCACCTCGGCGGCGCCCCGCTCCAGGGCGGACTGTACGTCTGCGCCAACACCTGGGAACCGTACGTCGAAGAAGCGGCCCACCGCCTCGGCGCCCATGGCGCGCTCACCCTCCTCACCACAACGGACCTGCGCAGGGGCGACACCCAAGAGCCTGTCGAACTCGCCCGCCGCCTATGGCCCCTGGAGGAGATCGCCGACCGCTACCACCGCCTCAGCCGCGTTGCCCAGCCCCGCCTCGACCGGCTCACCGGCCCTGCCG
>NZ_JBIUBL010000028.1:32060-131840 GCF_044548015.1 Streptomyces sp. NPDC052236
CGCACTCTCCCCATCCGCACTCTCCCCATCCGCACTCTCCCCATCCGCACTCTCCCCATCCGCACTCTCCCCATCCGCACTCTCCCCATCCGCACTCTCCCCATCCGCACTTCTCACCATCGCGGTCGAGCTGGCCGCCGAACTCACCCGCGCCATGGAGCCCGACCCGCTGCTGCCGCCTCAGCTCCTGCCCCAGCCCTGGCCCGGCACCCAGGCCCGGGAGCTCATCGCCCTGTGCTGGGCGGCGCTGCACGAACGCGACCACGGCGAAGCCCGGCCGGCACTCTTCCGTCTCTACGCCGACATCACCCGAGAGGCAGCAGACCGGGCCACGCGCTGAGAACCGAGTCCTGATCCACGAGGACGGCGTAGACGGTCACGGCGTTTCTGTGGAGAGTCCAGAGGGCGGGAGGAGCTGTTTGATAAGTCATCGGACTGTGGCGTGGTCCGCGGCCTGGGAACCCGTGACGGTGACAGCCATCAGGGGAATTACCCGCCCAGGGATGGAGCCGGATGGGGTTGTCCCGATTCGTATGGCACCCATCGCTCGATAAAACGGCTCGGCGTTCGGGTCTGCGTGGATCGTGACACGGACGAACCCCAGCTTCCGCGCGGTGGCGATGATGTGTTCGAACAGACGCCGGCCGATGCCCTGCCCGATGGCATCCGGATCGACGAACATCATGCCCAAGATGCCTTCCGGCGGCTCTCCTTCCAGGGTGATGAAGCCCAGGATTCGCCCGTCCCGTTCCGCCACCGTGGCCCGTCGGCGTTCGACCTCCGCCTCACGAACGGTGAGTTCCTCCCGGCAGGCTGCAATGAACGCTTCGTCATAGCCCCAGTACGCCTTCGACCGGAGTGCCAGATCGCTCAGAAACGCGGCCTCCTTCATCTGCGCCGCCCTGATCAGCACGATTCCCCCTACCTCTCGCACGCCACATTGCTCGTCGATCCTCGCACGCCAAAGCGGGCCGTGGGGCAAGGGCCCAAGCCGGGCCAGGTCACCGGCCAGGGAGTGGGCGGCACCTGGTTCGCCACGCGCCCCGAGGAGGACCTGCCCGGCCTCGACGGCGTACGGGAGGCCATCACCGGCGGAGGTGCCGCGAACGGCGGCGGTACAGGTGGGAATAGTCGCGACCGGTCGCGCTGTCAGGCCGGCTCCCCGCTCCCACTCCCGCTCCCGCTCCCTTTCCCGTCCCCGGTCGGCAGCGCGGTGCCCCGGAGCTCGTGGTGCCACAGCAGGTCGCTCATCCGCTTGATCGCGGACGTCAGATGCCGCCGGTACGTGGAGAAGGGCAGCCCCAGACGCTCCGCCGCCGCCTCCTGGGTGGGCGCCCCCCTGAAGTACGTGGCGGTCAACGCACGATGGCGCTTCTCGCCGCTCCGTTCCCCGAGCATGCCCTCGGCCGCGGCGGCCAGCACCTCGGACAGGCCGCGCGCGCCGAGCCGGCGGCGCCGGGGCGCGGCGGGCTGGTGGCCTCAGGTGACGAGCCCAGCCTCAGCGCCTGTGGGGTGCGGGGTAAAGGCGAGGACGCCGGTGCCACGCACCGGCGTATCTGCCGTCAGCGTGAGTGGGCTGGTGCCCAGGGCGGCGGCGATCTTGGGGGCGAGGTCGAACGCGGCCGACTTCCACTCGTCTTCGGCCTCGTCATCTCGTGCGCTCTCGTCCCACGTTGGTGACAGGCCCAACTGCTCCCGTCGCGCTCTTTCCAGTGGCAGCGGTTCACCCAACGTGAAGAGGGTGTCCTCGGCCTCCCCCGTCGCGCCATAGCGCCGCAGCACGTTGCCCCGCTCGGCGATGAGCCAGGCCGAACCATCACCTTGCCAACCGTAGTAGTAGGCCTGCGCCCGGCCGTATCGCGTGCTCAGTTCGGTGCACAGGTGCAGCACCTCGTCGCCGCGCTCACCGTCGCACGGATCGCACCACGGGCCGATGACCAGCGTCCACCCGTCGACTTCGGGGCTTACGTACACCCGAGCGAGTCCATCGGGATTTCCATCTGCGTCACCGTGGCCGTCCTCCTCGATGAGCGTCTCGGCTTCCGCGAACGTCACGGGGGTGGGCCGCGTGAGCCCCAGCACCTTCATAACTCCCGCTTGATCACCGGTTGGTACCGCGATCCAGTAGAGCCAGCATGTCGCCAGAGGCCGTGGCTGATCATCCGTCGAGATGTGCACGGACACACGATGCCATGCCGCCCCGCACACCCGGATCCGAGGTTAAAACTCAAGCTCAAGGTGCGGAAGGACAGCATCGAGCCCACCCCCTTCGTGCGCGCCGCCTTCGTCAGCCGCTTCGCGGCGGTCGCGGTCCGCTCCCGGGGAGCGCGCGGCTCGATGCCGGTGCCCTTGACCGTCTTGGCGAACTCGGCGTCGAACCGCTCCTGCCGAGCGCGCGGCCGAGTTTCGCTGGTCCGCAAGCGAGGCGGTTTCATCTGCAGGCCCGAGGGCGACGTTCCTCCTCGGCATAGCTGCTCCTTGCAGTTGTCAGAATCGCGCTCGCGACAACATCGAAGAGGCGATCGGCGCGTGGCGCGAGCGAGGGTTGATCGCCGAGCCAAGCGAGCATGGCTACCAGCGCAAACAGATCGGCGCCATCGATGTCGCTCCGCGCCATGCCCGCGGCCTGGGCACGGGTGAGGAGCCGCGCACCGGCCGCGCGCAGGGTGACGCACGAAGCGTGGAGTGCGGATTCGGTGTCCTCGATGGCGGCTGCCATCAGCACGGTCACGCCCCGATACTCAGTTGTCCACGCGACGCAGTCGCGTAGCCACGAAACGAGAGCGTCTTCGGGCGAGCTCGACGTTTCGAGCTCGGCTGCCTGTGCCGCCAGCTCGTCGAAGCTCGTGCGGAGCAGGGCATCGAGCAGCGCCTCGCGTGTCGGGAAGTGACGCAGCAGCGTCGCGAGCCCGACGTCGGCCCTGCGCGCGATGTCGCGCAGTGACACGTCGACGCCTTGCTCGGTGATGGCGGTGCCCGCTACTGCGAGCAGGTGGTCGCGGTTCTTCCTGGCATCGGCCCGCATCTGCTCCCCTTGACTATCCGGATCAGTGGTCCATATATTCGGATCAGTGGTCCAGAAAAACGGACCATTGGTTCACTTAGTTTACCCCGCGAGAGACGTAGGACAGAAAGCTGTGCCAAAACAGACCATGAAAGCGATCCGGCTGCACGAGTTCGGCGGCCCTGAGGTGCTGCGTCATGAGGAGGTGCCGGTTCCCGAGCCGGGGCCGGGTGAGGTGCTCGTGCGCGTGCACGCGGTCGGCATCAACCCTCCTGACTGGTACGCGCGCGAGGGAATGCCCGACATACCCCCCGAGCTCAAGCCCTCGTTCCATCTCCCCCTGATTCCGGGGACCGACGTCTCAGGCGTCGTGGAAGCCGTCGCCGCCGACGTCAACGGCTTCGCGGTCGGAGACGAGGTGATCGGCCTTATGCGCTTCCCCACCGTTCTCCAGAGCAGCGCGTACGCCGAGTACGTCACCGCGCCGGCGTCCGACCTCGCCCGCAAGCTGGCCGGCATCGACCACGTGCACGCCGCCGCCCTGGCCATGTCGGGGTTGACGGCGTGGCAGTTCTTGATCGAGCTCGGGCACGATCACCCCTCGCCGTTCCAAGAGGCCCAGCACCGCCCGATGGCACTCGACAGCGAGAGCACGGTGCTCATCAACGGCGCTGCCGGTGGCGTGGGGCACCTCGCTCTCCAGCTGGCCAAGTGGAAGGGGGCCCGCGTCATCGCCGTAGCCTCCGGCGCCCACGAGACGTTCCTGCGCGAGCTCGGCGCCGACGAGTTCATCGACTACACCAAGGAGCGGCCCGAGGAGGTCGTCCGTGACGTCGATCTGGTCCTGGACACCGTCGGGGGTCCCGACAGCAGGCGCTTCCTGCGCACCCTCAAGCGCGGCGGGTCCCTCTACCCGGTGTACTTCGGCCAGTTCGATGACGAGGAGAACGCGGAGCTGGGTGTCACGGTCACGGCCGCCCAGGTCCGCTCGAGCGGCGCGCAGCTCGCCGAACTGGAGAGCTTGCTTGACGCGGGGAAGATTCGCGTCGCGATCGACAGCACGTTTTCGCTCGCGGATGCCCGGGCGGCGCACGAGCGCGCCGCCCGGGGGCACATCCAGGGCAAGATCGTGCTCACGGTCGCTTAGGAACGAGCCGTCTCACCGACGCGTCCGGCGGTCGTCCTCAGGGCACTGGTGGCCTTCGGGACGCCGACGCGGAGACCTTGGGGCGCGTGTGGCGATCAGGTGGTCGCGATGCTCGCTGTGGCGAACCGAGCGGACCCGTTCGGTCGGCTCGGTTCGCCACAGGAGATCGCCGAGACGATCCTTGAGGCGTTCGGCGTGGACGCCGTTCCTGGGCGGGGTGCGGGGTCGGTCGCGGCATTGCTCGCCCTGCATGGCGTAGCACTTCGGGCAGGTGCCCTGCCGCCGCGGATCGGGAGGGCGCCGGGGAAGACGGTGGACGGTCATCGGGGTGCCGTAGCTGCCGCGCGCCATCACGCTGCCGCGGACATCGCGTCGGCTGTGTCCGCTGTCGCAGGCTTGGGCACGCGCAGCTTCTTCAACAGAAGCTCGAGGGCGTCGTCGACGAGGCTCTGCGGCGGCTGGCCGGTCTGCTCGACGGCGGCGGTCAGCCACGCGTCGGTGGTGACCCGTCCATTTGCTCAACCCCGACTGGTCCCGGGCCCGGGCGGGCGTGAGGCGTCAGGCGGTGGAGTCCGCCGTGTCCCCGGCACGTCGGGGAGAGGTATGGGGCGACCGCAGGTGGTCGTGGAGGACCGCGAAGGCCGTGCACGTGAGGGGAAGGGTCAGGGCCGCGGTGACCAGGATGCCGACGATGACGGGGACGAGGATGCCGACGTAGTAGGCGGCGAAGAAGTTTCCCGTGGCCTGTTCGAGGAGGACTCGCACAAGGGGGCGCAGCGGCAGGGCGAGCTGCACCACCAGCCGGAGCACCCCAGCGGTGAGCGCGGCCAGCGGCAGCGCGAGGGCGAGGACGCGGGCCCCTCCGGCGCGCGTCCACGTCAGCGACCAGGAATGGCGCAGGGCCGCGCAGGGGCCGAGGCCGCCGGCCGCGGCGGCCGGGGCGAGGGCGAGCGCGAGGCGCAGCAGCACAGCGGCGAACGCGGCCGCCACCGGGGAGGCCTCGACGAGTGTGTGGGGCCACGATCCGGGTGCCAGGGGTTGCGGAGTGTCGAGATGGCTGCCGGTGAGGCTGTCCGCCACGGCAACGACGAGCAGCGGCAGGGGCCATACGACCAGGCCGCGCAGCGTGTACACGGCGAGCACCGGTCGCAGCTGGTCGCGGACCGCGGCCCGCGACCAGCCCCCCTCCGGGGGTGCTTGAGTCCCCGCTGTGACGGCCCGGGAGCACACACTCTGCAGGGCCGCGCTGCCGATGCCGAGGAGGAGCAGGAAGAGCGGGAGCGTGCAGAGGGCGACCAGTGCCAGGTCGGTGTGGTCGTGCAGATAGGGGTCCTCGACATGGCGGTACCAGATGCGTTCGTTCCGCATACGGGTGAAGACGGGCCAGGCGAGCGCGAATATCGTGGCCGTCATCAGCAGCCCGGTCAGTCCGGACAGGCCGACGACGCGTACCGTCGCACCCGCCAGAGTCCCCCGGTGCCGCCGCAGGACGGCGCACGCCGCGGCAGTGACGCCGCGTTGTGGGTTCACGCTCGTCGGAGGCGCCGTTCGGTCGTGCTGTGTGGTGCGCTTCATGGGACGAGCCTTCTGTACGTTCCGGGTCCGTTCCCGGTGGGGACGCGGGGCGGACCGGGCACGGTTCTCCGGACGTGCGGCATCACGGCACCACACCGCGCTCGACCTAGGGTTGTCAAGCGAACCTGCTGCTAGGAGCGCCACAGTCGAATCAGGCATGTAAGGCACGCTCCTCCCACAGGATGCCCCCCACTTCGATCGCGGGCCTGTGCCCGGGCGGCCGTCGTACGGGCGGCACGGCGGAGCTGAGTGATCTGGCGCGTGGTCACGCCGTCTCGGGGGTTGAGGAACATCGGAACGAAAACCGGCGCCAAGAATCTGCCGCTCCTGGTGGGCGGCTGACGGGGCGTCGGTCGCGGGACCGCTCTGAAGTTGTCCCGCACATAACGCCCTGTCTATGGCAAGGGGAAGCGGTGCCCGCCGTCGTCGAGTTCCCGGCCGGGAAGGCGTTGACCGTCCGGTCGGCGGCCGACGTCTTCCTCGGCTCGCTCGGCAACCCGAACACGGTCCGCAACTACGGGATCCGGGGGGGGCAAGACCGCCGAGCGGCTCGGCGAGAGCCGGCCACTGGCGTCCGTCGCGGACGATGAGATGGTCCCGGCCTGGGCGAAGCGGCTTACCCCGCCGGACTCCGGGACCCGGCCCGCTCGAAGATGGCGATCGACCGGCTGATCGCGAGGCGTGAGGTGCACCTGCGGGAGAAGACGCTGTCATCCCACGGCTCAAGGTGCGCCACAACCTGGCCAGGGGCGGCCCCGTGGAGACGACGAAAGACCCCGCCTCTACGATGGACCGATGGCGTCGATCAAGCAGTTCCAAATCACCTTCGACTGCGCAGAACCTGAGCGCGTCGCTCGTTTCTGGTGCGAGGTGTTGGGGGTACGTCGTACCGCCGCCACCGGAGGGGTTTGCTACTTGGGACGATTTCGATCGCGCACTGCCGCCTGAGCGTCAGGGTTCGGCGTTCGCATGCATTGATCCCTCAGGTGTGGGCCCGCGACTGTTCTTCCAGCGCGTTCCCGAAGGCAAGGTCGTCAAGAATCGGCTGCATCTTGACGTGCGGGTCGGCACCGGGCTCGTGGGTGAAGAGCGCCTGGCCGCACTTGAGGCCGAGTGCGCACGACTGGTCGCGCTCGGCGCGGTACGCGGGCAACTACTGCTTGCCGATGGAGTCAACGAGTCGTGCCTCGGGATGCAGGACATCGAGGGCAACGAGTTCTGTCTCGACTGAGGGGCCGCGAACGCGGCACCTTCGCGAGTCGACTGGTGCAGTTCGCCATCACGAGGGGCGCCGTACCGCGGCACGCCAACGGTCCTGATCCAGAACCACCCTTCGGTGTCCACGAGCAGGGACCGGTACGGGGTGGGCGCCGACCGCGTCAACGACATCAACGACGACCAGCTGAGGGTGATCCGGACACTCTGGGCACCCTGCTGCTGATCCGCCGGCTCAGCTGTAGAGGGTTCGACGCCAGCCGGCTCGGCCATCTCAGCGCCCGCAGGCCGGCACGTACGGATCCGTCGAACTCCTCTCGTGTCAGGATGGCGACTTCGCTGCGTGCCGTGGCCTCCTTTCTCGCGACGTCACTGCCTTGTGACTCGCCGGTCAGCATCATGTCCGTCTTCACCGTCAGCCAGGAGGTCGGAGGCAGCGTGCGCCAGTCGCGTGCGAAGAGGCGGTAGGCATGGCCGTCGATGGTCACCGCTTCTTCGACCGGTTCCATGTCGCAGTGGATCAGGTGCTTGTTCCAGAAGCCGTCGTCCCGCATCACGATGAAGGACCAGGCGAGCTGCCCGTCCCGGATGATCTCGCCCAGCATCCGCCACAGGATCAGATCCATCACGGGCGAGGGCCGCTGATAGTTCTTCGGGTGCACATGGAACCGGGCCAGGGCGAGGTGCTCCCCGGGTCGCAGCGGGTGGTTCGCATGCGCGTGTGCCCAAGCGGCGGCCGCCACCGGATCCACGTCCTGGCCATGGGGTTCCGACATGCGCAGCCAGGCGGAACAGGCGGCGTCGCCGCCGTCGTGGTACGACCGCTGGACCCGGAAGGCACCCGGTTGGCGCTCCAGCCAGAAGCGGGCGACAGCGGCCGACTGGACTCCTTCGCTCCCGCGGACCATCCGTAGTACGTCTTCTTCGTCGGCCGGCGTGTACGGCAGGTCCGCCACGCGTCCGAGCGGGTTCCAGTGGTGGGTCTCGGACATGAACCGTTCCTAGACACTGAGCGGGGGTGAGTCCTGGTGCCAGGACTGCTGCTCGGTGGCGCTGCCCCGAACGGTGTTGGGCAGGCTGGTCTCCCGCTTTCGCTCCACGGCCGGCGGGGCGCATCTGGTGCGCGGTCCGGGCGGGTGGGGGCGGGTTTCCTCACGCCTTCGGGCTTCCGGTCGGGCCTGGACGGTCCGATGCCCACCACGATCGCTCCGGTCGGGGTGGGGCGGTGTCGTCCGTCGCCGGATCGGGTGTCCGAGGGCGCGTCGCCCGACCGCGATGCTCGCCGCATCGTGCCGGGACATCTCACGTCGTGGGGTGGTCAGCGGTTTCTGCCAGTGCTGGGCACCCCAGTTGCTGGTGTAGGCGGGGTCGACCGCGACGATGGCGATGTCCTGCTCGGCGGCCATCGAGACCAGCCGGGCCCTGAGCTTGCCGGTGGGGAAGCGGGAGAGCAGGCGGCGGAAGCGTTTGTTGCGGCCGTGCTTCTCCCGGCTGGTGCCGTCGGTGAAGTCCAGGTCCTCGATGGCGATCGCCGCGGCCCCGCAACGTTGGGTGTGGTGCAGCAGCCTGCTCAGGGCGTGGCGGATCTGCGCGTCGCGGTGCTGCGTGCTGCCGGTCAGGTCGTAGAAGAAGCGCTGCGGCTCTCCGACCGGGTTGCCGTGCACGTCCAGGCGCCACGCGGCGAGGTGGTCGTCGTTCATGTCCACCCCCACCACACCCTGGGCCAGGGCCGCATCCAGCGGGAGGACGGGGGCGGTCGCGCGCTGCCAGGACGCGGTCACATACCAGCGCTCCCGCTGCACGTCGTGGTGGATGCGGTAGGCCACCGCCCGGTTGGCGGTGATCCGGTCGGCCCACTCCGCACCTCGGTGCCGGAAGCGCACGGTCGCCTCCAGGACGTACCGGCCGTGCGGGGCATTGGCCAGATGGGCCAGCGCAGCCGGAAGCTTGATCGAAACCTGTCCGGTATCGGTGACGCGGATGGTCTCGTTGCCGAACCGTTTGCCGGACTCCCCATCGGCCGCCAGGAACATCCGTTCCGCCTGCCAGCGTGCCCGCCACTCCTGCTCACTCAGCCCGGCCGCCTGAAGGTGGTGGCGGGCGTGGGCCAGGCGTTTGCCGCCGCGCAGCACCCGCACCCGGCCCGTGGTCCAGTCCGCCTCCACCACCGCCAACCGGTCCTTCAAAGCGTGCAGGCGACGGGACTTGGCATGCCACTCCGCCCGGCTGCCGTACCCGCGCACGAGCCCTTCGCGCTTGTTGGCCCTGGCCCCCAGCGGCCGGGCCAGCCTGGCCTCGATCGACGCGATCTGCCCCCGCAGTCGGCCCAGATGGGCCGCCTGGCCGCGCCTCGCCAGCGCCCACTGACCATGAGTGGCCTTGGTGATGCTGCCCGCCCAGCGCGCCGAGGACGTGCCCGTCAGCTCCCGCTTGCGCACCGCCCACCCGGTGGCGTCGTGCGCCAGGCCCTGCCGGGAGCGTTCCGCGAGATCACCCGCAGCCAGCGAGCCGAGGAACACGCCGACCTCGGCCAGCACCGCCGCATCCACCTGCGACACCCGCAGCCGGTCCCGGATGGCCACCCCGGCGGGACCGGGCACCAGGAACGACACCGCCAACTCGCGCAACTCACCCACCCCTTCACCTCCCACCCAGGCCCAAGAACCCCGTCACGTCACTCAACGAGCACCACCCGCAAAGGTCACCCATTCGACCCGAGAACCCGCGTTCCCCTCCCGTGACGGGGCCCGGAGCACGCCGCACACAGAAGAAGACCGGCTCGAACGGCCAGACCCAAACCCAAGCACTCACTCACGCTCACCAGAAGTCACCACCGCTCATTACTTCGGCAGCAGTCCACAACCCCTCCGTGCGATACAGGTATTGCAGGGCGCCCACGGCCTGCAGAACACGGGAGGGAGGAGCCTGCCGTACACCTTCCAGAAGGTGTTGGTGCATTTTCTTGTGGAGCGCGCCGAAGCCTTCGGGGTCGCGCCAGCGCAGGTCGGCCTCCAGCGCCTCACGCACCACGTCATGGGGGAAGAGCCCGGCGGCGGTGGACTCGATGAAGGGTTGCGCGCGCAGCCAGTCGAAGAGCTCACCGGCACGCTCGCCGCCCACCACGCTCCGCAGCAGGGCTTCGCTGGTGATGTAGGCGCGCCCGCACACCTGGAGAGCCGTTCGGTGCGCCGAGGTCGGCGGATCACCGACGAGCTGGCTCAGCAGGGTGCTGATCACGTCCTGGCTCGGTGACCAGTCGGCCTGTTCATGGGGGTGCTTGCCGTTGTCCTGGACGGCCACCGCGGCTGCCAGCGACAGAGCCAGCGGATTGCCGCCGGTGAATTCCAGCATCGCCCTGTGCATCGGCTCCGGCACCCGGCGCCGGCGGAGAAAGACGACGGCTTCGTCGGACGTCAGAGCTTCCAGAGCCGCTACGTGGAGCAGGCCGCTCCGTGATCCGCGACCCAGTGCGGGTCCGGGGCGTTGCGGCCGGCGATGACGACTACGGTGCCGTACGGGAGCTGCTGCAGGAAATGCTCCCGCAGCCACTCCTCCAGGCCCTGGCTGTATTCGAAGGTGTCGACCAGGAGAACCGCCGGCGGCCCCTGGGCAAGGTTCCCGGCAGCTTCCGCGAAGCCTTCGGGGGTGGGGGACACGGTCCGGCCGTCCACGAGGACGACGCGCCTTCCCGCTTTGCTCGCTTCGAGAGCGAACATGCGCAGCAAGGAAGATTTGCCGATGCCGCCAGGACCGTGCAGGAAGAGAACCGTCGGCGCACCCGGGTACTGTGCCAGTGCGGCCCGCAGGAGTTCCCGCTCGACCGCTCTCCCCACGAAGGCACGTTCCCGTGCCGCGCTCACCCGGTCACCGATCCGGCCACCCTGTTCTGGGCCCATCGATCTTCCTCCCGTGCTGGTCCGGCGCACCGGGCGCCACCGCGCTACGAGTGGCGGCGAGCCTGGGTGGTTCACCCTAACTTCTCCTCGGTGCAGGAGTGTTGCTGTGTCTCGGAATGGTGACAACGATGTCGTGAGTCGAAGACTTCACGGCCTTTGACCTCTCGCCCGGCGCATGGTGATCACAGCACAGACCGCCGGTAGGTCCCGGCACGAAAAACTCCCGGCTCGTCCTTTGAAGGGGAACACCGTCATGGCTTCTGCCCGCCGTACCAAGTCCTTCCTGCTCGCCGCCGCCTTTGTTGCGGGGACCGCGCTGCTGACGGCGTGCCAGAACGACACCGCGGACAGCGGGTCCGTGTCCACGGGCAACACCGGCGCCGCGGGTGCGGCCGTGGCGGCGGACTCGAAGACGGGGGGCGGCAAGACGGCGGGCGCCAAGGGCGGCAAGGGCGTGAGCGGGACCTTCGCGGGCGGCCTGGTGGAGTACCTGGCGCCCGGTAAGTACATCGTCAGCGTGTCCGGCAAGGATCAGCAGTTCTTTGTCGCCGAGGACACCAAGGTGTACGGGGGCGGCGTGATATGCGGTAAGTACAGCCCGACCCCTGACGCCGTGTGCACGACCGACCAGCTGGAGAAGTCCCTCAAGGACGGGTCGATCGCCGCGGACGTGGTGATGAAGGACGGCGTCGCCACCAAGGTCACCGAGCGTCCGGCGCCGGACGAGGGCCCGGCCGTCGACGACAGCGAGGACGGCTCCGCCTCCGGCGACAGGGAGACCGCCATCGAGGGCATCAACAAGGGCAAGGGTGTGTCCGGCACCTGGTTCGGGACGGTGTCCTACCTGGCGCCGGGCAAGTTCACGGTGTCCGACATGAAGGGTGTCGAGCAGCAGTTCTTCGTTGCCGAGGACACCAAGATCTGGGGCACCGGCGACATCTGCGGTGATGAGGACGGACAGGCTGCGACCCAGTGCACCGAAGGCGAGCTGGAGTCGGCCACGAAGGGCGCGGGCGTCTCCGCCGAGGTGAAGATCAGCAACGGCATCGCCACCAGCATCACCGACGATCACTGATCCTTCGGACCATGCGGCGTCGGAGGTGTCGACACGCCGGTGCTGACCCGTCGGCGCAAAGAGGCGTCAGATCCTCCAGGAGCGCAGTTGATCGGCGGCGGCGTAGACGCTCAGGCGGGTGTCGCGGATTTTACGGACGAGGTCGGGCAGGGCTCCGTAGGGCGGGTCGATGCCCTCGCCGGACTGGTCCATGTACTGGGCGGCGACGAAAGCGGCGTAGAGGCTGTTGCGGTGCGGCAGCGGTTCAAGGCGCACGATGGTGTGCAGGAGCGCGGCTGCGCGCCATGCGGCGTCCGGGTCGGACGCCTCCAGGGTCGGCATCCGGGTCTTGTGGCGTGCGACGGCTGCCACCAGGGCGGAGTAGTCGGAAATCGTCACGTCCTCGTGGCCGAGGGCGAACTCCTGGACGTCCAGCAACCAGGAGACATCGATGTGCAGAACGCTCGCGCTCATCAGGCGGCCGCGGCCCCGTCCTGGTGGCGGGCCGGCGGAATCTCCTCGGGGAACGCTTCGTCGAATTCGGTGCGCAGTCTGTCCGCCCAGGCGGCGCTGCCGGTGATGAACCGCTTGCGGTGCATTTCGCGGACGCCGAGGTCGTGAAGGTACTGCTTGAGGCTCTTGCCCTCGGCGGCGGCGGCCGCGCGCACACCCTCGAGTTCCTCGTCGGTGAAGGGCACGTTCAGTGATGGCATGACCTCATGGTACCTAGTTGGTACCTCCACGCGCCAGGTTCAGCATCCGGCCGCGGACCAAGGGTCCGGACGGCGCGCTGCGCCGCTGTTCGTTCCGGAGAGCCAGAACACCGCGAGGGACGAATGCGTACCGCCGCCGTTGGATCAGGGTCCACGGCGGCGGTGCTCGGGTTCAGGTTCGGGTTCGGGCAGGAGGTGGCCTGGATTCAGATATCGAGGAAGCGGACGTCCTTGGCATTGCGCTGGATGAACGAGCGCCGGGCCTCGACGTCCTCGCCCATCAGCACCGAGAAGAGGTCGTCGGCCTGGGCGGCGTCGTCAAGGCTGATCCGGCCGAGGACCCGGTGGTCGACGTCCATGGTGGTGACGCGCAGCTCCTCGGCGTTCATCTCGCCGAGCCCCTTGAACCGCTGGATGGTGTCGTCGCGCTGGCGCTTGCCGGTCTGCCGGCCGCGTTCGACCAGGGCGTCGCGTTCGCGGTCGGAATAGGCGTATTCGACGTCGTCGCGGCCCCACTTGATCTTGTACAGCGGGGGGCGGGAGAGGTAGACGTGTCCGGCCTCGATCAGGGGTCGCATGAAGCGGAAGAGGAAGGTCAGCAGCAGGGTGCTGATGTGCTGGCCGTCGACGTCGGCGTCCGCCATCAGAATGATCTTGTGATAGCGGAGCTTGCCGAGGTCGAAGTCCTCGTGGACTCCGGTGCCGAAGGCCGAGATCAGCGCTTGGACCTCGGTGTTCTGGAGGATCTTGTCGATCCGGGCCTTCTCGACGTTCAGGATCTTGCCGCGGATCGGCAGGATCGCCTGGTACATCGGGTTACGGCCGGACTTCGCCGAGCCGCCGGCCGAGTCACCCTCGACGATGAAGATCTCGCACTTCGCCGGGTCCTTGGACTGGCAGTCCGACAGCTTGCCGGGCAGGGCCGCGCTTTCCAGCAGTCCTTTGCGGCGCGTGAGGTCGCGGGCTTTGCGGGAGGCCACGCGGGCAGTGGCCGCGGCGGTGGCCTTGCGGATGATGTCCGCGGCCTCCGTGGGGTTGCGGTCGAACCAGTCGGACAGGTGCTCGTACGTCACGCGCTGGACGAAGGTCTTCGCCCCGGTGTTGCCGAGTTTGGTCTTGGTCTGGCCCTCGAACTGGGGCTCGCCCAGCTTGACCGAGATGATCGCGGTCAGGCCCTCGCGGACATCGTCGCCGGTGAGGTTGTTGTCCTTGTCGCGGAGCAGCTTCTTGTCGCGGGCGTATTTGTTGACCAGGGCGGTCAGGGCGGTGCGGAACCCTTCCTCGTGCATGCCGCCTCCGTGGGTGCGGATGGCGTTGGCGAAGGAGTAGACACCTTCGTTGTAGCCGGTGTTCCACTGCATCGCGATCTCGGCGGACAGCGTCCGCCCTGGGTCGGAGGCGTCGAAGGAGATGACGGTGGGGTGGACGGTCTCGCCTTTGCGGGAGTTGAGGTACGCGACGAAGTCGGCGATGCCTCCCTCGTAGTGGTAGGTCACCGTCCGGGCCTGCCGGTCGGTGTCACCGTCGGCTGATTCGGCGCCGGTGGTGGCCCTGGCCGAGGCGCGTTCGTCGGTCAGGGAGATCGTCAGGCCCTTGTTGAGGAAGGCGACTTCCTGGAAGTGGCGGGAGAGGGTCTCGAAGGAGTAGTCGGTGGTCTCCAGGATGTTGTCGTCGGCCCAGAAGGTGATGGTGGTGCCTGTGGCGGTGGTGGCTTCGTGCCGGGCGAGCGGAGCGGTGGGTATGCCGGCCTTGAAGTCCTGGCTCCACCGGTGGCCGTCCCTGCGCACCTCGGCGGACACCTTCGTGGACAGGGCGTTGACGACGGAGAGGCCGACGCCGTGCAGGCCGCCGGAGACGGCGTAGCCGCCGCCGCCGAACTTGCCGCCCGCGTGCAGCACGGTGAGAACGACCTCCAGGGCGGGCTTGCCCTCGGAGGGGACGATGTCGATGGGGATGCCACGGCCGTTGTCGACAACCTGGATGCCGCCGTCGGCGAGGATCGTGACGTCGATGGTGTCGGCCACACCGGCCAGGGCCTCGTCGACGGAGTTGTCGACCACCTCGTGCACCAGGTGGTGCAGGCCGCGCTCGCCGGTCGTCGCGATGTACATGCCCGGCCGTTTGCGGACCGCGTCGAGCCCGTCGAGGACGGTGATGGCATTGCCGTCGTAGGACGGCTCCGGCGCCGGGCCACTGCCGGCGAGCGGAGTAGGAACGGCAGCGGGGACGGGCTCGGTCGGGTTGCCGGGATCGGTCACGAAGGACTCGTGCGGGATCTGGGGCCGGACCGACAGTTCGGCTGCCGAGCCGGCCGATGCCGTCACCTACTGGGCATGTCGACGATGTGCCCGCAACCCTCGACCGGTTGCTGTCCATGGGTGCGAAGGAGCAAGCCCGCCCCGGGACTTCGGCACTACCTGGAGGTTCTTGGCTCGCCTGGAGAAGTGTGACCTGCGCTTCTCCTGGGGCAGGGCACCTGCGGCACGGGCTGCCGCACGCGGGTTTGCGGGGCGATCGCCGCCTTGCGTAACGGGACTCCCTTTCCGTTAGTGCCCGATCTCTGTTACGTTGAAGCGCGCACTAACGGAACCGTAAACCCGTTAGTAAGCGATCGCATGACCCCGTCACGGGGAACCGCACGAGGAAGGACGTCAACCATGGAATACAGAAGGCTGGGAGCATCAGGGCTCATGGTCCCCGCGCTGAGCTTCGGCGCCGGAACATTCGGCGGCCGCGGAGAGCTCTTCGGCGCCTGGGGCGACACCGACGCCCAGGAGGCGCGCCGCTTGGTGGACATCTGCCTGGAGGCCGGGGTGACGATGTTCGACACCGCTGACGTTTACTCGGGCGGAGCCTCGGAGGAGGTGCTCGGCGCCGCGATCAAGGGGCGCCGCGACCAGGTGATCCTCTCCACCAAAGCCGGCCTGCCCACGGGCGACGGACCCGGCGACGCCGGGACATCCCGCCCGCGCCTGATCAAGGCCGTCGAGGACGCACTGCGCCGCCTCGGCACGGACTACATCGACCTCTTTCAGCTGCACGCCTTCGACGCGGGAACGCCGGTCGAGGAGGTGCTGTCCACGCTCGACGACCTCGTACGGGCCGGCAAGCTCCGCTACACCGGGGTCTCCAACTTCTCCGGCTGGCACCTGATGAAGTCGCTCGCCGTCGCGGACAGGTACGGCTACCAGCGTTACGCGGGACATCAGGTCTATTACTCCCTCGTGGGCCGCGACTACGAGTGGGAGCTGATGCCGCTCGCACGGGACCAGGGCGTCGGCGCCATCGTCTGGAGCCCGCTCGGCTGGGGACGGCTCACCGGCAAGGTCCGCCGCGGCCAACCGCTCCCGGCCCGGAGCCGGTTGCACCGCACCGCTGACTACGGCCCGCCCGTGCAGGAAGACCTCCTCTTCCGCGTGGTCGACACGCTCGACGAGATCGCGAAGGAGACCGGTAAGTCCATCCCCCAGATCGCCCTCAACTGGCTGCTGGGGCGCCCCACCATCTCCTCCGTCCTCATCGGCGCACGCAACGAGGACCAGCTCCGACAGAATCTCGGCGCCGTCGGCTGGAGCCTGACAGCAGATCAGGCAGCGAGACTCGACACCGCGAGCGCCAGAACGGCTCCCTACCCCTATTTCCCGTACGAGCGACAGGAAGGCTTCGCGCGTCTCAACCCACCCCTTGCAGGATGAAGGAGGGGCAGCGCCGTTCTGCTTCCGCAGTCCCGTGGCGCCGCCCGCAGGTCCTTACGACGGTGCGGGGCGGGTGTTGTCCGGTCATCGACCGGACCGTTGACGCAGCATGAGGATGCTTCCCTCCCCGTTGGCTGAGATGAGGAGGGAGCCGGCCGGGCCTGTGGCGAGTCCAGCGAACTGGCGTGGCCGGGCGAACGGCGTCGGTGTCGGTCGGGCTCGGCCCGGGTGACCCCGGGGGGGCAGGCCGACGCCGAGGTGATGGGCTTCGACCCGGGAGCGCCCGGTCGTGAGGTTGATCGACCTCAGCTGCTTGTGCTCGGTATGCCGGTGGGATCAAATCGGCTGGATTTCATGGTTGTTCCTTCGGGGCGCTGCCGGGGACAGGGAATCCGTGCGGTGCATCCGACGAGGATGTCGCTCATGTCGCTCGCTGTCGCTGTCGCTGTCGCTGTCGCTGTCGGTGTCGGTGCGCCGCCGTAGGACTTGCTCCGCGTGTATTTCACCGTTGAACTGCTCCAGCTCGGCTTCGAAGTCTTCGCAGAGCTCACGGTGATCTCCTCGCGGACGCTCGCGCATGCGGACGCCGCGATTCCGGAACGTCTCGCACCTGTACCGGACCCGCCACCGCAAGGTAGAACGGAATCTCCCGGATTCATCCGGTAGAGCACTTCAACTGGGTCACGGCAGCACGGGGGTCCGTTGGTGGTTGGCGCGCCGGGCCCATTGTGTCGGTGTGACGATTACTCTCGTACACTCGGCGAGTGCCTCAACTTCGTCTCGCCATGAACCAGATCGACTCGACCGTCGGCGACCTCGCCGGGAACGCCGAGTCGATCGTGCGCTGGACCCGGCATGCGGCCGGGCAGGAAGCCCACTTGGTGGCGTTCCCCGAGATGGCGCTGACCGGCTTTCCCCTGGAGGACCTCGCACTCCGTTCCTCCTTTGTGGATGCCGGCGGCGCCGCGCTGGACGCACTCGCGGGGCGGCTGGCCGACGAGGGCTGCGGGGAGTTGCCGGTGGTCGTCGGCTACGTCGGCCGTAGCGAGGCGCCGCCCCGCCACGGTCAGCCCGCCGGCGCGCCGCAGAACGCCGCCGCTGTGCTGCACCGGGGCGAGGTCGTGCTGCGGCTCGCGAAGCACCGTCTGCAGAATTACGGCGTCTTCGACGAGGTCCGGTACTTCGTGCCGGGCGACACGCTCCCCGTGGTGCGGGTGCACGGCGTCGATGTCGCGCTCGCGATCTGTGAGGACCTGTGGCAGGACGGCGGCAGGGCCCCGGCCGCCCGGGCCGCCGGGGCCGGGCTGCTGCTCTCCATCAACGGTTCCCCGTACGAGCTCAACAAGCACGACGACCGCCTGGACGTGGTCCGCAAGCGCGCCCAGGAGGCTGGTTGCACGCTGGCCTACCTGACCATGACGGGTGGGCAGGACGAGCTGGTCTTCGACGGCGACTCCATCGTGGTGTCGGCGCGGGGCGAGGTCATCGCCCGGGCGCGGCAGTTCGAGGAGGGCTGCATGCTGGTCGACCTCGAACTCCCGGCCGCCGCCGAGGAGCCGCCCGTCGGCGACGACGGGCTGGTGGTCGACCACCGCACGATCTCGGCCGAGCCGCTGCCCCCGTACGAGGTCCAGCTCCCCGGCGGGTGCGCGGCACGCCTCGGTCACGACGAGGAGATGTACACGGCGCTGGTCGTGGGCCTGCGCGCGTACGTCGCCAAGAACGGCTTCCGCAGCGTGCTGATCGGGCTCTCCGGCGGCATCGACTCCGCCCTGGTCGCCGCCATCGCCTGCGACGCCGTCGGCGCTGCGAACGTTCACGGGGTGGCCATGCCGTCCCCGTACTCCTCGGAGCACTCGGTCGCCGACGCGGCGGAACTGGCCCGGCTGACCGGGCTGAACTTCCGGACCATACCGATCGCGCCGATGTTCAACGCCTACATGGGGGCGCTGGGGCTGACCGGGCTCGCCGAGGAGAACCTGCAGTCGCGGCTGCGCGGGACGCTGCTCATGGCCCTGTCCAACCAGGAGGGGCACATCGTGCTCGCGCCCGGCAACAAGAGCGAGCTGGCGGTGGGCTACTCCACCCTCTACGGCGACTCGGTAGGCGCCTACGCGCCCATCAAGGACGTCTACAAGACGTCGGTCTTCGCCCTGGCCCGCTGGCGCAACCGGGCCGCACTGGGACGCGGCCACACCCCGCCCATCCCGGAGAACTCCATCAGCAAGCCGCCCAGCGCCGAACTGCGGCCGGGGCAGGTCGACACCGACTCCCTGCCCGACTACACCGTGCTGGACCAGATCCTGTCCCTCTGCATCGACCGCGACCAGGGGCGCGACGCGATCGTGGCGGCGGGCCACGACGCGGAACTGGTGACGCGGGTGCTGCGGATGGTCGACACGGCGGAGTACAAGCGGCGGCAGTACCCGCCGGGCACGAAGATCTCACCGAAGGTCTTCGGCAAGGACCGCCGCCTCCCGATCACCAACCGCTGGCGCCAGTCCGCCTGACGCAGGGCTGACCGGGTGGGAGGCTCGGCCCTGGTGACCGCCGGTGACCGCCGTTCGCGAGGGGCTCGGAAAGGCGCTGACGGCGCGGGATCCGTCCGGTGCGACGGCGACCGAGGTCACATCCTGATGGACCAGGACCAGGACCAGGACCAGGACCGGGCCGCCCGACGGCTGGCCGGAGCCGTCCAGTGCTGTCGAACGGCTCGCCGCCGGTCCCACCGCCCCGGGCCGGTCGGCCCGGTAGCGGGCCCCGCTCAAGGTCCACTAACCGCACCGGCGGTGGGACCCGGCCGACGAAGCCCGGCAGCGCCCGCCGCCTCAGCTCACCCGGCGCCGGATGCGCCAGAGGCCGAACGCCGTCAGGAGTCCGCTGCCCGCGAGATAGAGCGCCGTCTCCATCCACTGGAACGCCCAGTAGCGGTGACCGGGCTGGTACGACACGTCGACGTGCAGGTCCAGCTTGCCGAGGCACACCGCCGTATCGCCGAACGTGCCGTCGGCGCCTGTGCTGGGCGGGTTGTTGAGGCACTCGTTGAACGCGGCCTCGCCGAGTGACCGGCCGTCGGCGGTGCGCAGCGAGCTCGTATCGCTGATCCAGGCATCCGGGGCACCGGGAACGCTCACACCGCCCACGACAGCCGCGCCGGTGATGCTGCCCAGACTCCGGGCCTCGTTGAAGGCCCGGGCGCTCATCGGCAGGGACACCTTCTCCGGGGGCATGAGATGGGGCCGTACCAGATTGGGCACCACGAACTGGAGGGCGATGAAGGCCACCAGCGTCAGGGCCATCGCGGGCAGCGTCCGGCGTACGAGGAGACCGATGACGGTGCCGAGTGCGACAGCGAGGGCGGCATGGCCGAGGGGCGCGATGTGGCGTGCGCCGAACACCACGGCGCTGAACCGGTCCTGGGCCACCTCGTCGAACGGGCCCGCCGCCCACGTCAGCAGGGCGGTCGCCGTTCCTGTGACGGCCATGGCGGCCGGCCCGACGACCAGCAGCCTGGTCAGCAGCCAGCGGCCGCGGGTGACGCTCTGGTTCCAGACCAGCCGGTGGATGCCCGCTTCGAGTTCCCGGGCGATGAGCGGCGCGCCCCAGAACGTACCGATGACGGCGGGGATCAGCGCCAGCCCGCCGGCGAGGAACAGCAACGTGTTCTTGTAGGCGCCACGGAACTGGACCGCGGCCCGGGCGCATTCACCCTCGCTCGGGCACCGGGACCGGTACGCGTTGTGGGCCGTGCGGATATCCCCGCCGAGATACACCAGATAGGCGGTGATCAAGGCCAGCGCCACCGCGGCGACGAGCGCCTGGATACGGAACTGCCGCCAGCTCAGCCACATCATCGCGCGACCTCTCGCGCCGGGGGCACAGCAATCGCCCGGGTCATATAGGCCAGTGCGAGCTCTTCGAGCGTCACGAGCTCGACCGGATACGCCGGCGGCGGCGCCCCCGCCCGACTGCGTACGATCGCGCTGCCGTCCTCGACCCGGATGATCTCCACCCCGGCGTCCACCCCGGCGCCCATCCCGGCGTCCGCCCCTGCGGGCAGCCGACCGCGCGGCACGAGAAGCCGGTGATGGGCGGCCAGCAGGTCCCGGACATCGCCGGCGACCTGCACCCGGGAGTCGCACAGCACGACGAGGTAGTCGCAGACCTGCTCGATATCGCCGAGCAGATGTGACGACAGGACCGCACTGGCACCGAGTTCGGCGACGAACTCGACCAGGTTCTCCAGAAACCGTTCCTGAAGGCTGAGCAGGAGTGAGCCCGATCAGTCGCACGCCCCGAACGGTCTTGGGCGCACTGGTCCCCGGCGTACGCAACCCCGGGGCGGCGACACACATCCTGTGCGTGGTCATCCCGGGAGGCCAGTTCCCTGCGCGACCTGGCCAGGTGGGTACGGCCAGAGGCGACGGGGAGGCCCCGAACCATCCTCTGGTGGAGCGGGGGCCCCGCACACTGGCACCGCCCACCGCGACGGCGGCGATCCAGGCCAGGGTGGCCAACGCCGCGACCGCACTGGACCCGGAGAGCCAGGCGCCCACGACCACCGCGAGGCCGGCGGCGGCGATACCCGCGGACTGCCCGGGCGGCAGGGCCCGCAGCGCGGAGCCGATGAGCACGGACAGGGCCAGCGCCGTGACCGGCGCCGGCTCCTGCGGCAGATCGGCGGCCGCGGACACGGCGACGGCTGCGGCAGCGACGGCCAGTCCCGCGATCGCGGTACCCGCCCGCTGCCGCTCGCGGAGCAGCGCCAGGGAGCACACGACCACACCGACGGCGGCGTCGCACACCCAGTAGGCGCCACCCCAGCTGTCGCCGATCATGTACGCCGTGAAGACGGTCCCCAGCGCGAATACGATCCCGAGCCCGACGTTGGCCGCCGCTGCGCCCGGGCGTCCGCCCGTCGGCCGGCTCGCGGTATCCCTGTACGTATCCATACTGCCGAGACTAGGAATCCGGGGCGCGCGGCGGACCAGCCGAAAGTACGGTCGGGGCCCCTGTGGGTCGTGCTTTGGGCTGATCGCGGTAGCGGGCCGGCGGTACTGCCGGGAGTGTGTCCCGTCTCATCGGCCGACTTCGCGGCCTACGCCGCGCGGCGCGGCTTGCCGGAGGATTTCGTCGCCTTGCTGAACATGCTCTTCGGCTGGATCAGTGAGGGCCGCCGCCGACGGCGTTCAGCGGGCTCTTGGTCGCGAACCCCGCGACTTCACCGACTACGTCAGAACCACCGCCGCGACCGGGGTGTGGCACGGCTGATCAGGGCTCGGTCAGGACCATACGGGGTGCTCAGCTGCGATCGGCGGCCGTCATGAGGTGTAGTCCGCGTTGACGCGGATGTAGCCCTCGGACAGGTCGCAGCCGTAGACGGTGGCCGTGGCGTCACCGAGGCCGAGGGAGATGGTGATGTCGACCTCGTCCTGCCGCATGATGCTGACGAGTTGGTCGAGGGTGTCCGGTTCGGGCTCTTCGGGATATACCTCGATCGCGCCGAACCGCACGGTTACCTTGTCCGGCTCGATGTCCGTGTCGTCGGTGTTCTTGCCGATGGCCATCACGACCCTGCCCCAGTTCGGGTCGGCGCCGTGCACCGCGGTTTTGACCAGCGGCGAGTTCACCACGCTCTTTGCGACGCGTTTGGCCTGCCCGTAATCCCTGGCCTGGCCGACCGTGACACGCAGAAGCTTTGTCGCGCCTTCCCCGTCACCAGCCAGCTGTGTGGTCAGGTCCAGACACAGGTCGGCGAGTGCGAGGGAGAACTCCGCGAAGTCGACCGGGCCGACCGCGCCATTGGCGATCACAGCCACGGTGTCGGAGGTGGAAGTGTCGGTGTCCACGCTCAGACAGTTGAAGGTCTTCTCCACAGCGCCGCGAAGCGCGATGTCCAGGTCGGCCGGGGAAAGGGCCGCGTCGGTGAACAGGTAGGCAAGCATGGTGGCCATGTCGGGTTCCAGCATGCCGACCCCCTTGGCAATGCCGACGATGCGGGCCTGACCAACGGTCCGTACGGCCGTTTTCGGCCGCGTATCGGTGGTCATCATCGCGCGAGCCACGTCCAGCGGTCCCGCCTCGAACGCCGCCAGACCGCGCTGCGCGGTCTCGTCGAAGTGTGTACGGATGGTGTCCATCGGCAGCGGGCGTCCGATGACTCCGGTGGAGCCGATGAGCACTTCGTCTTCGGGGATGTCCAGAATCCCGGCAACCCGGCGGACGACCTCGGCGGCGTTCTCCTCGCCCTGCCGCCCGGTGGCAACGTTGGCGTTCTGAGCCAACGTACTGAGGGCCCGGACACGTTGTCCGGCGGCGTGCGCGCGGCTGAGCACCACAGCCGGCCCCGCGAAGCGGCTCTGAGTGAACATCGCGGCGCTGACGGACGGCCTGTCCGACGCCACGATCGAGATGTCGTCTCCCCGATCGCGCAGCCCTCCATGGCCGGTGTAAGCCCGGAAGCCGTCCGGCCACACCAACGGCACGCACCCTTCATCGGCTGCATGATTATGTGTCATGAGGCATATATTTGCATGCCGATCGCAGTCGCGTCCAGCGTCCAGTGCCCTTGCGCTCGTAACGGCGGTGCAGGCGGCGGCATCCGGCCGACCAGGGCACCGTCCGCTCGACGGTCTCCAGTGGTGCGCCCGGCTGTCGTGCCCTTCCCCCTTTCAGCGCCCACATGCTCACCGGTCGGACCGGACGGGCCGAACACCGGCGGCAACTGCCACCACGTGCAACCCGAAGTGGCCACGCGGAGGGACCTTCGGGCGGCAGTGCGCCGGCCGGCGACTTGAAGGAGAAGCCCTTTGGCTGACGCTCCCCAACCCGCGGTTCAGATGAATCGGGGGAGCCACTTCGCTTTGTAGTCGGGGTGCCACGCGTATTCGGCGGCCAGTTGGCGTACTGCGAAGCCGAGTCCGACGGCACGGCCGGAGGTGTAGTCGTCGTTCGGGCGGTCGGTGTCGCGGTCGGCCACTTCGGTGTACTCGCCGAGCAGAACGCGGCTGGTTTCGATGCGGGCCAGCGTACGAGCCGGGTCCTGGAGCGCGATGTGCCGGTCGTAGCCGGCGCCTCTGACCGTGAACGCGATACCGGAGGTCCTGTCGTGGACCTCTCCGGGCACTTCGGGCGGGCATCTCCAGCTCGCGCCGCCGGCATCCCGCGCGACGTGCTCCTCCTCGGTGAGCCGTGCCTCGATGAAGGTCACCATGTCTGTGTTGCCGGCCATGTGACGGTGCTTCCTCTCGTGACGTGCTGTGCGGTGACTGCCGGATCATTGTGGGGGACCTTGGCCCCGGTGATCCAGTTGCCTCCAGACACGTCGACGGCGTCCTTGCCTTCTCGCCCGGGTTCGCCGACCACGCCTCATCGACGAGGGCTGGGATGCCGACCCGGTGGACCTGGCACCGTCACCCCGTCCTGACCACCACGAAGCTGATCACGCCAGTACACCGGCGTCGTTCGCTGCCTTTCAGGTGTTCCCAGGGACGGCGACGCGAAGGTCCAGGAGCTGTTGGGTATGCACCGGCACGTGGTCCTCGGCGAGGCCATCGACGAGGCCTGCAAGCGGAATCGGCTGGTCCAGCAGGAGCGCGCCGTTGGACAGGAGGAGCGACGGCACCAGAACCGAAGTGGCTTCCTCGCTGAGCTGATCGGCGATGTCACAGAGGACGTTTGCCTGGCGACGGGCGTGATCAATCAATTCCGCCCTGCCCGAGTGCTCGGCGATGATCCGGTCAAGGTTCCAGGCGTCGAGGGAGATCCGGTTGTCGAAGGTGGGGCGCGAGCCCGAGACGACGCCAAGAGCGACCGCCGCGATCGCGGCGTCGACGCTGAGGAGATGAGCCAGTATCTGATCGGCGTTCCATCCTCCGTCGGCGCCTTCGCCGAGGTCGGGGATGGCCGCCGCATCGAGCAGCTTGTCGTAGGCGCTGCGAAGTGCTGTCGTGTCCATAACGTGCTTCCTTTTCAGTCTGGTCGTGTCGAGCCCGAATCTCGCTCCGCCGCCTCGGCGACACGCTTGATGTGCGCCAGCCGCCGGTCCCAGTCGGCGGCCAGTCCGGCCATCCACCGTGCCGTCGCGTTCAGCGCCGCGGGCCGCACCGCGTACCGCACCTCGCGTCCGACCCGGCTGCCGGAAACCAGCCCGGCGGCGTCCAGGACGGCGAGGTGCTTGACGACCGCCTGCCGCGAGACGGGAAGCCGCGCGGCGAGCGTCGTCGCGGTGGCCTCGCCCTGCGCGGCGAGCAGATCGAGCAGTTGGCGCCGGGTCGGGTCGGCCAGCGCGACCAGGACGCTGTCGACCCCACCCCGGCTTTCGTCTGTCACGCGGAGGGCTGTTCGGCGCGCGTCTTGAGCGCGTCGAGCTCCAGGGGCCAGCCTTCGCTGTGGTCCTTCAGGTTCTGACTGCGCAGGTCCTCGGACCCGGCCAGCGCCGCGAACCCGCTCTCGACGACGCGCAGCCGCGTCTGGTCGCCTTCCTGCGTCAGCGTGAACTCCACGAGGGTGCTGTTGTCCTCGCGCAGCTCTTCTCCGGGGAACGCGCTGGTCCAGCGGTACGCCAGATACGTCGGCGGCTCGACCTTCTCCACACGCACCGGGAAGTCGCCGTGCTCGGCGTTCTTCGCCACCATCGACTCACCTTCTTTGGCCGTCGTGCCGGGCAGGCTCGCCTTGTCGGCCACCCAGAACCCGGGCTGGGCCACCAGTGACCAGACCCGCTCCAGGGGTGCCGCGATCAGGGTTTCGCGTTCGATCCGGTCCTCGTTCATAAGGGGCTCCTTCAGTGGCGTTGGATGCAACCCCAGAGTTGCACATCGACCCCTTCAGGCGCAACCCGAGAGTTGCACCCCGATACCCGCGAGGCGATCGGCCGGCCAACCCCCTCGCCGGCGCCTGCGACGTCGACGGCCTGGCGGGCTGGACGCCGGCTCAGCTCCACCGTTCGCTCCTGGTCCAGGCATGATTCTCACCATGCATCAGGACGAGGACCGCCACGGGCGGGCGCGGTACACGCTGACCGGGACGGAGCACGGCCACGTCTGGGGCGTCTGCGCCGAGGCGGAGGGGCTGTTCGGGGAGCCCCGGCGCGGAACGTACGAACTGTTCGGCTGGGTTCCGGAAGGAGCCGAGGTGCGCGGTTGGGCCGGCAGCCGGGTGTGGCTGGTGCCGGAAGACGAGGCACTCGGTTCCTCGCTCCTGGAAGACGAGGCACGCGGTCCCTGGCTCCTGGAAGACGCGGAGAGCCTCGGACAGCACCCCGGGACGGACGGTCTCGTGCTCACCGGCCTGGACGACTACGAGGGCCCGCCCGAGGGACACCGAGGTCCTGTCCGACTGCACGACGGGCATCAGTGGCTGGGCTCCTGCCGGGAATTCGCCCGCGTCCTGCCGCCCGAGCGGGTGGAACCTCCGCTCGTCCTGCGAGGGCTCGTCCAGGGTGAGGAGCTGAGGCGGGTACTGATGACGGGGACCCGGCGGTCGCTGGACCTGGAGCAGGCCGCCCTGGAGATACGGGGCGAGTGGGGCGAGCCGCTTGCCGAGCGGCTGCTGTGGGCCACCGTCACCGCCTGGTACCCGTCCGCACGCGGTGCGGATCTGATCGACCTGGAGCTGGACGGCGGGCTCTTCACGCCCGTTCCGGAACACGCCCGGCCCGTCTGGGAGCGATGGCTCGCCGGGCCGCCGCAGACACCCGGCGCCTGGGCAGGCCTCGACACCCGGCAGCGCGTGGCCTCGCTGGAACTCGTCCGGGAGAGACCCGGCCGGCGCGCACACCATGACCGGCCGGCCGGCCATGGGTACGAGCTCGATGGCCGGCACATCACCGACGTCCCGGGCCTGTACCTGGCGCTCGGCGAGGCGGTGAACGGGCCGGGCGGCTACTTCGGTGGCTGCCTGGATGCCCTCGTCGACTGCCTGCGCGGCGCCTTCGGCTACACCGCCCCCGCAACCCTGCTCTGGCGGGACGCCGCGACCGCACGCGTGCACCTGTCCCGCGTCCTGAGGCCGGACGGCCAGCCGTACGACCTGTTCGCCGACGTGCTCGATGTCCTGGCCGAGGGCGGGATGCACGTCACCCTGGCGTGACCCGGGTCCCGGGACCCGGGACCCGACCACGCCTCAGCAGCCGCGCCGGAACGACTCCCGTACTGATGGCGCAGGTCCCTGGCTGAGCCCGCCACGGCGCCGCAGGTTCAGAGCGTGAGCACGGGCCGGGTGGAGAAGTCCTCGCAGAGGTCCTCGCCGTCTGGGCTGTACACGAACTCGGCCAAGGAAGGGTTGCGGTTGGCGGTGGCCAGGGGCAGCCATGCCAGCAGGTGGCCGTAACCGCCGCACACTGACTCGCCGCCGTCACCGCCGTGCACCGCAGTGACGTCGCTCGTCAGTTCCGTGCTGTAGGTGTCGTAGGCGATGCGCAGGCCGAAGGCGCTGAGCTGGTTGTGCCGGCCGGTGCGGTCCCCGTAGGGGATACGGTCGAGCGGGCAGTTGTTGCCCCACCGGAACAGGGTGTCCGCGCCGGCTCCACAGGCGTGCTCCCACTCGTCGGAGCTCGGCATCCGCAAGCCATGAGCCGCGAGGGCGGCAGGCATGTCGGCGGGCAGCTCGGTCAGATTCTGGTCCTCCACGGCCATCAGCACCGTGTCGAAGGTGGCGCTCCTGCGTGGACTGAGCACCTGCGCGAGGTGGGCCCGAAGGTCGGGGCCGTAGCCAAAACCCTGATTCAGGCTCTCTGCGTAGTCGGCGGTCTGCTCGGGCGTCGGCTGCCAGGTACTCAGGTCGAATCCGAGTGCCACTGTGCCACCGGGTATCAGAGCGAATTCTTCACCATTCCGCTCGATTCGGACGCGGTGCAGCGGTGCGCCGAGGTGCTCAATGGTCTCGACGGAGGTCACGCGGCCCGCCACCAGATCCGCCGCCTCCTGAGCGATGCGACGTGCGGTAGGCAGGTCGGTGGACAGCCACTGGTCGAGACTGAGATCAGCGAGGGACATGGGCCACAGTGTTGCAGGCAGGTCTGACACACCCCGAGCAGCAGCCATGATGCCTCCGTGGCGACCGACCTTGAACTTTTCGCGGACTACTTCCAGATCCACGTCCTGGACGACGAGTCCGAGGGCGACCTCAGCGACGTATGGACGGAGCAGACCGTCTTGGACGGGCTCGGCGTCGCCGAAGACGCACTGCAGGCCTGGCCCGCCCCACACAGCCGGCCACTCATCAGCAAGCGGTGGGAACAGCCGAAGGCCTCGTCGGCCTCATGGCCCGCACCGTGTGCGGATCAGGACGCCTGAGCGTCTGTGATCACCGCGCCGTAGCGGCGTTGCCGGCGGCCGTACTCGGTGATGGCCTGCCACAGGTCCCGGCGGTCCACGTCGGGCCAGACGCGCCGATCGCGTCTCGCGGTGGCGGGAGCACCTGATGCTCCGCCTCCGCGCGGTCCATGGCCGGCACCGGCTCCAACCGTCGAGACTTGGCCTGGCGTCGACGGTTCAGAGAGTCGAGTCCGTCTTCTCCGTGGCGCTGATGCAGTACTTGCTCCATGTCCCGGAGCGCGCAAGGGAGATCGAGGGAACGGCGCAAACCTCCGCCTGGAAGGATGCTCCGGTCGTGACCATCTTGGTGAAATTGTCGTGGTGGCTCTCGATGACCGCTTCTTGCGCGCCTCCGCTCCGTACCGAGACGGTCACCTTGTCGCCCTTCTCACCCTTGGTGATCCGGCCCCACACAGCGCCGCAGCGCGCGCTGTACCGGATCTGAAGGCCGGTCGGGTTGCCCTGCGCGGGCGACCATGTCACGGCGTCGACGCCGCAGCCACCCTCCTGCGGGCCCTTGCCGTCACAACCGGCTCCGGGGCACTGTGGGCCGTCGTGGTCGGAGCCGGGGAAGGACTGTTCGACGTACTCCCGGTGTCATCGCCGCTCATGTTTGGCTCCTGTTGGTTCGCACATGGGGATTCAGGTCTCCAGCCATCGGGGTCATCGCCCGTTCGGTCGCCCTCACCCGAGGACGGTGCACCCATGACCGGCGCGAACGAGACATCGACGACACGCCCGTTCAACGACCGGCACCCCGACGGGATATCGGCCGAGTCGTCAGCGCGTCAGCTCGTCAGCTCGTCCGAAATGGCCGGCGAGTTCGGCGAGGTCTACTCCGTCTCGTCCGCGGCCATGCCCCAGTCCGGCAGGGGAGTACCCGCTGCCGTCGTGAGCTGAAGAAGCTCACATCCCATGAGCTGGACGGCGGCGGAAAGGCGCCGGCGAACCTGTGCCCTGTCTTCGGGTGGGAAGCCGACAAGGATTTGGTGGGGGCGGGACACGTCGTAGGTGAGCAGCCAGTCGGTGTCGACCGTCGCGAAATGGTCCTGTCCCATCTCGTCGTGCTCCGACCGCCACGCGCCCCTGTCCACGGTGGGATCCAGTGCCTCCCGGAGGAGCCGCAGGCGCTCGGGGTGGGTGAAGGGGCCTTCGGACAGGCGGAGACACCAGTGGAGGCGGGGCCGGAAGGCGTTGAACCACGGTGCCAGGTCCGGCTCCATGTCCATGAGCAGGCGGGAGCTGATCCGTCCGCGGGCCCAGCCCTCGATGAACTCGGCCGCGCCCGTGGGATGAGTCTCGTACCAGTCCTCGTGGCTCCACACCACGACGGTCCAGTCCTCGGGGGCTCCGTCGGCGACCCAGCACAGCCGGTCGGCGTCCATCGTAGTGCCCCAGACCAACAGCGCGCCCGGCGCCGGGTGCAGCGGATACGGGTAGCGTTCCCTGTCCCGCTCAGGCGATCCCGTCAGGTGTCCGCTCTGCCACTCGATGCCGTTGTACTCGCTCGTACCGAAGGGCGTCCGCAGATAGAGGAAGTCGCAGAACTCCCCCCGTCCGTATGTGTCGACCAGCCACTTGTAGTCGCCGGGCAGCCGAGCGCCAACCACGATCTCGGCGGCGGTCCAGTCCCCACGGGCATCGATGGGCGTGGCCGGCGGCGTCACAAGCCGCACCAGATCGTGGTGCCCGGTCACGGCACGTCACGCAGTACGAGCGCCTCGGAGAAAGGCTTGCCGGATCGCCGCGCGTACGCCATCCGCTCGCGTACCTCGCGCAGGGTGCGGGGCCGGTATCCGGGGCCGCCGCAGCAGCTCTTGTGGAAACGCACGCCCGCGTTCAGCAGCACCGAGAGAGTCCGCCAGGCCGCGGTATCCCGCCGTCGGGGCGCGGCGAACGCCGAGCCCACATGGACCAGCGGCTCCGCACACCGCGGGCAGATCCGCCGCTGATCCCCGTCGTAGGGCTGCTTGTACGATGCCCGGCAGGGCAGGCAGACGTACGAAGTCTTCGCATGAGCCATGCGGGCAGACTATGCGGCACCCCGCGATGAAATCGAAGCGATTTCAGCTGGAGGGAGTGCTGTTCCCGCTGTTTCTGCTGTTCCCAGGTCAGCCGGCGTGGCCAACTGCCATGCGGTGGTATCCCCGCCCCCGACTTCCGCCACCGGCACGGTGGAGGCCTGTTTCTGTTGAGGCGGGGAGGCCGACCGGCAACTCCACAAGGTCTGCAGGGCCTTGGACTCAGCAGTCCCCGACCCTGCTGACAGGTCACACCGCGGAGTCCAGACGTTCGCGCTGCTCGGCGGTCAGTTCCAGTGACACCCCCGCGACTGCCTCGTCCAGCTGGTCGACCGTGCTGACGCCGACGATCGGCGTGGCGGCCGGGTTCCCTCCGGTCAGCCACGCCAACACCACCCGGTTGCGGTTCGTGCCGGTCTCGGCGGCGATCTCGTCGAGCACCGTGAGGCGGCGGGCGGTGCCGGGGTGGTCGTACTCCGCCGGCAGCGGCTTGTCCGCGCGGGTGTAGCCGCCGCTCAGCAGCGGTGTGTACGCCCACAGCGCCATGTCCGGGTGGTGCTCCAGGTAGTGGAGCACCTCGTCCGTGACCGCACCGAACCGGTGCACCACGGTGGGCCCGGTCGCGGGGCGCGGCCGCAGGTATGTGTGGTGCTGCTGCACTGCGGTGAAGCCGGCGCTGCCGTGAGCCCGGGCGATCTGCCGTGCCCGTTCGATCTGCCAGACGGGGTAGTTGGAGCAGCCGAGGCGGCCGACCGTACCCGCGGACACCAGCTCGTCGAAGGCGGCGACCGTCTCTTCCAGCGGGGTGGCCGGATCGGGCTTGTGGGCCCAGTACAGCTCGACGTGGTCCGTACCGAGCCGTCGGAGACTGCCTTCGATCCCGCTCTTGACGGCCCCGGCCGACAGGCCTTCGGCGGTTTCCGGGAATCGCCCGGCCACGGTCGGCTCACAGCCCACCTTGGTACTGATCCTGACGCGGTCACGGACGCCCGGGCGGCTTGCCATCCAGCGCCCGAGCAACGCCTCGCTCTGCCCGCCGAAGCCGGTCGGGTCATCCCAGAACGCGTAGCAGTTCGCGGTGTCGATCCAGACGCCTCCGACGTCCACGAAGCGGTCCAGGAGCTCGAACGATCGGCGCTCGTCCTGAACCGTGCCGAACAGCATGGAACCAAGAACCAGGTTTTTGATCATGCCCTTCACGGTAGGCGGATTCGGATCGGCGGTACGCTCCAATCCCGTGACCATTTCCCAGACCAATCTCGCTTGGGCGACGCTGCTGGACCTTGGCCCAGCGGAGCACGGCCGACACCGCCTGCACGATCGCCTGGCTCACGCGCTGCGCACCGCGATCCGGGACGGCCGGCTGACGGAGGGCGCCACCGTGCCACCGAGCCGAGCGCTCGCCGAGGAACTCGGCTGCTCCCGTTGGGTCGTGACGCAGGCGTACGGGCAGCTCATCGCGGAGGGTTATCTCTGCGCCCGGGTGGGCTCCGCCACGCGTGTCTCATGGTCACCGGACACCGCGCCGCCGCGGCCTCGCGCCCGGCGCGTACCAGCGCCGCCACCGGTCCGGTACGACCTCGCACCCGGCCTGCCCGACCTGCGGGCGTTTCCGCGCCGCCGCTGGGCCGACGCCGTCCGAACGGTCACCGGCTCGGCCGTCCACTACGACCTCGGCCTGCCCGACCCCGCCGGGCACGCGGTACTGCGTACCACCGTCGCGCAGTACCTGCGGCGCTCGCGCGGCGCCGACGCGGATGTCGCGTCCGTGTCCGTGTGCGCGGGCGTCACCGACGGTCTGGTCCGCACGTGCCGGGCGCTGCGCGACGCCGAGGGGATCACCGACCTGGCCGTGGAGGACCCGGGCTGGGGGCGGCTGCGGGACGCCGCGACAAGCGCCGGTCTGAATGTGCACCCGGTGCCCGTGGACCACGACGGCCTGCGCGTCGAGGACCTCGGGCGTACGCCTGCCCGGGCCGTCGTCGTCGGCGCGGCACACCAGTTTCCCACCGGCACGGTGCTGTCCCCGGCACGCCGGGCGCAACTGGTGCGCTGGGCCCGCGAGGTGGACGGCTTCGTCATCGAGGACGACTACGACGCCGAGTTCCGCTACGACCACCACCCGGTCGCCGTCATGCAGGGGATGGATCCGAGCCGGGTCTTCCTCCTCGGCTCGGTCAGCAAGACGCTGTCGCCGGCCCTCGGCCTGGGCTGGCTGGTCGCGCCTGCCGCGATGACCCCGGCGCTGCGGGCGGCGAACCTCGTCGCCGCCGCGCCACCGGTGCTGGACCAACTCGCGCTCGCCACCTTCATCGACCGCGGGTGGTACGACGCCCACCTGCGCGCGGCACGGCGGCGGTTCCGCTCCCGCCGCGACCTGCTGGTCCGCACGCTCGGCGCCCAGGTGCCGCAGGGCCGGGTCGCCGGCACCGCCGCCGGGCTGCACATCCTGCTGCACCTGCCGGACGGCGCCGACACCCGCGGGGCGGTCCGGGCCGCGGCCGCCGTCGGGCTGCGCCTGGTGGACCTGGACGACTACAGCGCGAAGCGGTCAGCGGAGCGCGCGCTCGTCCTCGGGTACGGCAACATCAACGACACGGAGATTCCCCCGGCCGTCGCGCTTCTGCGCGAAGCGTTGCGGTCGGGCGTTCCGCGGCCACGGCCCGACGCCGATGGATGATGAGTTCACCCTCGCCACACCGCGCTGGGCACGCGCCGACGATGGGGCCACCTCGGCCGCTGATATGTGACATGCCGTCTTTGGCGTAATGGGGGATTGGGGCTGTTTGGTGGGGTCACGCTGTTCTGCGTTGACAACGATCGAGCGGAGGAGCGGTCGAGCGGAGGAGCTCGTGCGCGGGAGCGTGCCGCAGCCGGTGAGGGCTTCATCGAGGCGATGCCGCGTGAGGATCTCTCCACGTGGAAGAAGCAGAGGCACACCATCGACCGGATCCTTACACCCAGGACGAGGAACGCACGTGGCTGAAGAAGGACCTGCGGAGCTGGCCCGGCTCCTGGCCATGGCGGAGGCGGGATCACCTGTGGAGTCGGCCGACGTCGTTGCCCGGGAACTCGCGAAACGCCTGGGCGCCTATACGGTATCCCTCTTGGTCGTCGACTACACGGGAAACGCCGTCGTGCGCCTGAGCACCACAAAGGCCGGCGAAGCACGGGAGTCCATCGACCTGCCGGACAGCGTCTACGAGCAGGTTCTGCGGACCCAGCAGGTGGGCGTGCGCAGGGCAGAGCATGCCCGCGGTCATGTCCAGGTCCTGGCCCCCGTGACCAACCGGGGCGACGCCATCGGACTGCTCGAACTCTTCCTGCCCGCCGAACCCGGCCCGGCGGTCCTGCAGAGGATCACCGAAGCCGCCCACGCCCTGGCCTACGTCCTGATCGCCAACCGCCGCTTCACCGACCTGTACCGGTGGGGACGGCGGACCCTGCCGATGAGCCTGGCCGCCGAAATCCAGCATCAGCTCCTGCCCGACGCCCTGACCTGCGAAGCAGACCAGTTCACCGTGGCGGGCCAACTGGTCCCGGCCGAACAGATCGGCGGCGACACCTTCGACTACTCCCTGGACCGCCATACCCTGCACCTGTCCATCACCGACGCCATGGGCCACCACGTGGGTGCCGCCCTGCTTGCCACCCTGCTCGTCGGTGCCCTGCGCAACGGCCGGCGCTCCGGCGCCGACCTGGCCGAACAAGCCCACCAAGCCCACCAGGCCGTCAGCGACCACAGCGGAGGTGCCATGGTCACCGGCCAGCTCCTGCGCATCGACCTGCCCACCGGTCACGCCGGCCTTGTCAACGCCGGCCACCCCTGGCCCTGGCGCCTGCGCCGGGGAACCCTGGAACACCTCACACTCGAGATCGACCTGCCCTTCGGCGCCCCCATGCCCCGCCACCATCGCGTCCAGTCCCTGCAACTGGAGCCAGGAGACCGGCTCATCCTGGTCACCGACGGGATGCTGGACCGCAACGCCGCCGAGGCCGATCTTCCCGCTCTGATGGAACACACCGCAGGCCTGCACCCGCGCGAGACGGTCCACGCCCTGACCCAGGCGGTCTTGCGGGCAGAACAGGGCTTCTTGCGCGACGACGCCGCCGTGGTGTGCTTCGACTGGCGCGGCCCCCAACGCGGCCGGTACCGCTGACGCCGAAAACGACCGACTCGACACTGCTCACGGGCTCGATAAACTTCCACTGCTCGTGGGTGAGTTGCTAGCTCTGCGGGACGTCCTTGACGAACACGATCCCGTCGTATCCGGCCAGGTGGGCCGGGTCAAGTGGGGAGTAGCCGTAATAGGGGGACACGCGGGAGGCGGGCCGCGTGTTGCCGAGGGCGGTGGCCAGCCCATGGGAGTCGATGACGTAGCGGTTCTCCGGGAGCGCGTACAGGAGTCCTTCGACGGTGTCCGGTGGCGGGGTGTCCACTCCCTGGTGCCGGATCGTGCCGAGGGCCGTGGCCAGGAAGGCGTACTCCTTCCCCAGGCGGGCGTTCACGAGCGCGCCGGCGCTCCACCACTTCAGCAGCGGCTGGTCCCACATGCGCATCGTGCTCTTGTCCCGCTGGAGATGGCTGTTGTGGGCGTGGACCAGTGCCGGGCCCCGTTCGGCGAGGGCGAGGAGGTTGGCGGCCATCATCGAATCCCGCAGGCCGATCAGCCGCGTCATGCGGATCGGCGAGGTGTCGGCCATCCAGAAGTGGTAGCGCAGTAGGCCGGTGGCGGTGCGCCCGTACAGGCGCGCCCGGTCCCAGTCGTCCCGCGAGGTCGCCGTGATCAGGTGCGGTGTCTGCGCGTCGAGCAGCGCCACCAGATCGTCGGCGAGCAGCCGCAGTTCCTTGGCCTCGGCCGACTGCCCCTCGGACTGGGCCGGGTCCCTCATCGCGGCGGGGTCGGTCCACCGGTCGTCGGCGCCGAGCAGGCGGTCGAGGGTTTCCGCGGTGCAGGGGAGCAGGTCCGTGTCCACCCCGGCCGCGAGGTAGTCGTGGAGTGCGGTGAGGGCTTGCCGGGGGCTCGCGGCGCCGGTGATCTCCAGCGGGCCGTCGAAACCGGCGAAGCGGAGCCGGTCGGACGCGGGCCGGCCGTCGTTGTACTCCCGCATCCAGCGCACGAGTTCGCGGTTGGCCGCGGACGCGCCGAACCCGTGGCTGAATCCGTGCTCTATGACCTCGTCGAGCGTGCCCGTGCCCGTGCCCTTGCCCGAGGTGACGTAGTCGTCCACGGCCAGGCCCATCATGCAGTCGCTTTCGATTGCGATCGTCCGGTAGCCCTCCTGCTCGATGAGCTGCCGGAAGAGCTCGTTGCGCAGGTCGAGCAGAGTGTCCTCGCCGTGGGTGGGCTCGCCCAGGGCGAGCAGCCGCGGCCGGGCCGGAAGCAGTTTCATGACGGCGGCGGCCTCGACGGCATGGGTGGTGTCCTTGATGTCAGTAGCCATGCCTTCAACGGTATCGTTGAACCTTCGGTTGAAACTTTTCCGCGATATCGTCGGGCTCATGGGGCGAAACCTTCAAAGCGGCGAGCGGCTCAGGCCGATTGACCTGGCGCGCGGGCACGGTCTGTCCACGCAGGCCGTCAGGAACTACGAGGAGGCCGGCATCCTTCCGGCCGCCGGGCGCACACCCCACGGCTACCGCACCTACACCCCGCTGCACGCGCGGGCCCTGCGCGCGTTCCTCGCCCTGGTGCCCGGCCACGGCCACCAGACGGCGACGTCCATCATGCGGGCGGTGAACCAGGGCGTGGTCGATGAGGCGTTCCGCCTCATCGACGAGAGCCACGCCCAGCTCCTTGAGGACCGGCGGACACTCCAGGCCGTGGAGAGCGCCCTCCGCGACCTGGCACCCACCACGGCGTCCGAACCCGACGCGGCGGTGTCCGGGCCCGGCGGCACGTTCATCGGGCCGCTGGCCGGGAAGCTCGGAATCCGGCCCGCGACGCTGCGCACATGGGAGCGCGCCGGGCTGGTGCGCCCGCGCCGCGACCCGTTGACCGGGTACCGCGTCTACGACGAGGCCGATGTGCGGGACGTACGGCTGGCCCACCAGCTCAGGCGGGGCGGCCACCTGCTGGAGCAGATCGCCCCGCTGATCGCCCAGGTGCGGGCGGCCGGCGGGCTGGAGCCGCTGGAGGCCGCACTGTGCGACTGGCGCGGCCGGCTGTCCGCCCGCGGGCGGGCGATGCTGACCGGGGCCGCCGAGCTGGAGGCGTACCTCCGCGAGCGCGGATGAGACTTCGGCCGTCGGCCGAAGAGCAACTCCCGGGAGACACCTGCACGGCTACACCTGCACGGCTACACCTGCACGGCTACACCTGCACGGCTACACCTGCACGGCTCCGCCCGGTGTGGCACCATCGCCGACATGCCAGGATTCATGACGCCCGACCAGCTCGCCGCCCGCACGTCACGTGCTTTCGAGGCGGCCGTCGCCGCGGGGCGCGATCTCGGGCTCACGGTGACCGGGGCGACTGTGCTCCATGACGTGTTCTCCGTTGTCGTCCACCTTGCTCCGTCACCAGTGGTGGTCCGGGTGCCCACCGTCCTGCCGTCGTACACCGACCTCGACACCCAGGCGGCACGACAGCAGGTGGAGCTCGATGTGGTGTCGTGGCTCGCGGAACAGGGCAACCCGGTGATTCCGCCGAGTCCGCTCGTGCCGAAGGAACCCGTGCGGCGCGACGGTTTCTCGATGACGTTCTGGCAGTTCGTCGAGCAGGACAAGAGCGTTGAACCTGACTTCGTGCACAACTCCCGCCTGATCGTCGACCTGCACGCCGCGCTGCGCGAATACCCGGGCGATCTGCCGTTCCTGTCGGCGGCCGAACCGAAGTTCACTACAGAGGGTCTTGCCGCCCTCGAAGCGCGTCCCGACCTCATTGAGCCGGCTGATCTCGACCGCGCTCGGCGGGAATGGGAGGTCCTGGAACCTGTTGTCGGCTCGCGCGCGGGGTTCGAGGCGGTGTTCCCCGGAATCGACTTCCAGCCGATCCATGGGGACGCCCCCGCGGTCAACATCGTCGCCACTGCGGCCGGTGAGCTGTACGCCGACTTCGAGCTGGTCACGCTCGGACCGGTCGAGTGGGACGTGGCGGCCATGGGACCCGATTGCGAGGCCGCATACAATTCCGCCGCGCAGCGCCGAGGTCTGCGGCAGCTGGACGAGCGCGTGCTGCGCGTCGTCAACGCCGTAGGCATGTCCCGTACGGTGGCGTGCCTCGCGCTCGCGCCGCAGTTGCCCATGCTCGCGGAGGCACTGAAACCGTCCGTCGAGCAATGGCGGACGACGCCGTTTGCCGGTGGCCTGAGTGACTGAGTACTGCTTCAGGAGACACGTGCCGTGTGTCCTGCCAGGGCTGCGCGGAATGTCACGGGTGGGGCACTGTCGTCACACCCGATATGGGGCCGTTGCGGGGTCTCAGCGCTGGAGTGGCTCCAGCATCGGGTTCCATTCGGTGACGCCGGTGACACCGTGCTCCCGCAGGGCCCGGAGGTAGCGGCCGGCCTGGCCGGCCTTGACGCTGCCGTGGTGGCAGGCGAGCGTCCGGGGCCGATCGCCTCGATCTTGTCCAGGGCGCTGTCCAGGTGGACCCGCGAGGGGAAGATCCCTACGGTCTTGTACATCTCGATCATGTCGCAGAGTATCGACATCCCTCTCAGCCACATCGCACGGCTCAGCCCCAAGCCCTCGTGCCCGTAGCCGTGGGCGCGAATGCCGGGCCCTTGCGCCCAGTCCGAGCCCGCGTCGGCACCTGCGCGATTGCCTCGGACCGCAAGGGCAACGCATCCCCTGGTTCGTTGGTCTGAGGTACGGGACGGGCCGTTGGAGCGGACAGCCGGGGTCGTCGGCCAGGGAGAGCGCGCACCGAGGGGGAGACGATGGGTTGGTTCGGGAAGGAAGAGAAGAGCGAGGCCGAGGAGGCTTGGGACGACTTCGTGCGGGCGAGCAACAAGCGCGGCAACGCCATGCGGGAGCTGTTCGAGACCGACCCACTGCCGGCGGTACGCAAGGCGCTGAACGGCGGAGGCGAAATGTTTGCCGCGCTGGATCTGCTCATGGACGTGGGCTGGAGCCGCCCGGAGCTGGTACGAGCCGTCGTGCCCGAGCTCTACTCCTGCTCCCTGAGCCTGGGACGGCCCGGCATCTTCGCCCGGCTCGTGCTGCGCAGACTGAGCGCCTCCGGGCAGGAGTACGCCGAGGGCCTGCACGCCGAGCTGGCCCCGCTGGCGGCCGCGACACTGCGCGAGGAGGTGACCGACGTCTTCGCCATGCAGGCACTGGAGATGCTGCTGGACGATGTCGGTGCGCTCGACCTGCACGGACAGTGGCTTGAGGCGGTCCGCGCGTCCCCGGACGTGGACGTGCGGGAACTCGCCGAGGACTACGAGGAGGACGAGAACCCCGAGCCCCCGGAGCCTGCCGCCGCGCCCCTGTAAGGGGCCGGGTGGTTGAGGGCGTACGCCCATTGGCCGACGCCATGCGAGTCGGTCCCGGGAGAGCACTCCCGCCCGGGGCCAACCCGTGCCGGCGGGGAGGACGGATCCGCCCGTCACCAGACTGCAGCCCAGCCTTCACGACTCCTGGCGGACGGGCTGGGGTGAATCCCCGTGAGGGGACGGGTTACGGCTGGATCAGCAGTTGCGCCCAGCCGCTGCTCCCCTGAAGACCGGAGGAGAGGCACTGCGTGGGCAGTCGGCTCGGCAGCGCGGGCACGGTCCGCTGCGCCGATTGACCCTCGCCCCGCCCCTCGGTGACACGGCCCGACAGTCTGACGACGAGAATGCCGGCGACACGGAGAGTGGTGCCGCTGTGATAGTGGACCAACGACCGCTCGCCGTCGGCATACCGGACGGTTTCCGTGAGGCGGGAGCTGGTCAACGCCACACAGGACGCTGCCGGTGATACGCCTTCCAGAGAACCGGTGGCCGCTACGGTCGGGCCCGGTGCGACGGCGCACGCGTACCGTGCCTCCGCGCGGACGCGGGTCTTGCGTGGCTCAAGAGTCAGAGGCGGGTCGTACACGCTATTGCTGGCGCCCGTGCACAGGACGCCCCCTCCGTGCCTGCCCCCGTCGGCCTGACCGGCTGGACCCCAGACCCATGACGAGCCCACCAGGACCAGACAACTCAACGCCGCCGCCGCACCACGCCCGCCGATCATGCACCCTCCAGGGAATCCGGATCCGCCAACGCACCCTGGCTACCCCGCACTCCTCCCGCCACCCGAGCTCCTTGCAGCAGGCCGAGGGCGCACATCCCGCCCCGTGCGCCGGACATGCACCACCTGCATCACGTGAACCGCCGAGGGGGACTTGAGTCCCGGCGTACCGGGTAGCAACCGCCGAACGAGAACATAGCCCTCAATATCGACTAAACCAGACAGAAGGTGCTTCAGTGAGTGAAATTGCCGCCAAGCGACTCGTCTTCACCATGCTCGACGCGGACGGAGACGGGGTGCTCTCGAAGGACGAGTACTTCGCGCGGGCCGAGCGTGTGACGCTGGCGACGGGACGCACAGAGGACGATCCCCTGGTCATCACCGCACGCAAGGCCGGGGAGCGGGCGTGGGCGTCGATGGACGCGAACGGCGACGGAGGGGTGACCTTTGACGAGTACGCGGCATGGGCCGGTGCCGAGGCGTTCGACAGCGTCTGCAGGCCCGTGCTCGGTGCGCTGTTCGACCTCGTCGACACCGACAAGGACGGCGCTCTGGATCTGCCGGAGTTCACGGCGCTGCGTACGGCACTGGGGAACCCGGTCAGCAATATCGAAACAGCCTTCGAGGCGCTGGACACCGACGGCGATGGGCACGTCAGCCGTGACGACTACATCGCCTCGATCCGCGCGCACGTCACCGGGGAAAGCTCCCCCATGGGCAAGGCCCTGTACCGCAACGGGACGGCGGGGGCAGTGGGGGAAGGCCAGGGGTGAACCCTCGGCGCGCTATTCCGGTGCCCGCGTGCGTCCGTCGGAGCCAAGGTGTTGTGTCGCACCGCCGTGATGCCGGAGGCCGTCCATCCCCGGCGCCGGTGCCGGCCTCACCGAGGTCGACACCGGCCGAGTTGGACGCGTTGCCGCCACCGGTGGGCGCGCGCTACTGAGAGGCCGAGGACCGGCCCTCGCAGAGCGCCGTCTGGACGGCGGCCTTCATGTCGTCGCTCTGTGCGTCCGAACCCCCCGGGTCGACGTTCACCATGACCGTCGCCTGCCTGCCGTGGACCGTGGCACCGCCCGCCGTCTCGTACCCCAACATGTCACCGGTGTGCCCCCAGTAGAGGCCGCCGCAGGGCAGTGGCCTGCTCTCCAGGCCGAGGCCGTACGCCCGGCCGTCCGTCCGGGTTGCCGGTCGGCCGGGTCTTCATCATCTCCCGCAGCTCGGCCGGGCGCAGCACCCTGCCGCGTACGAGCGCGTCCAGGAACCGGTTGAGGTCGGTACCGCTGGAGATCATCTCGCCGCCCGCGCCCGCGACCGAGGGGTTGATCGCGGTGACGTCCATGAGCGGCGCGTCCTCGCCCGGCCGCGCGTACCCGCGCGGGTGCGGTCCGGCGACCGTACGCCTGGTGGCCGCTCCTGACCGGGTCCGCCGCTACTGCCTCGCCGAGGCCAAGCGCCTCCACGATCCCCACACGATCCTGACCAGGAGGCATGGCCTGTGCTGGTGAACCCTGTGCTGGTGAACAGCTTCACCGTCTTCTGCGGATCATCACCGGGCCGCGTCGGCACGCATCTACGAGCCGCTGCCACACTGGGCCGGACCATCGCCGAGGCCAGGCTGCGTCTCGTCTACGGGGGTGCGGCCGTCGGCCTGATGGGCGCCGTCGCCGACGCGGCCCTGAGCGCCGGTGGCACCGTCATCGGTGTCATGCCCGAATGCCTGACACCCTTTGAGATCGCGCACACCGGATACCCGGGCGAGACCCCCGAACTCTTCGAGGACACGAAGAACTTCCTGGTGAACGAGTACGAAGGCCCTTTCGCGCTCTACGTCTTCATGCTCAACGACGAGACAATGCCGGTATGGCAGGACGCTGAGCGGTTCGGCCTGGAGGTGTTCGACGCGGACGGCGACGCCGAACAGTGGTCGCACACGGGCATGGACAGTGCCACCGCCCGCCGGCTCCAGCTGGAGACCCTGCGCGAAGTCCGCTGGAAGAACGACCGCGCCATGCAGCGGACCTGGCAGCACGACTACGAACTGCCGCTGCTGCCGGGCCGCTCCACCGCGGAGAACTCCGCGGTCGAGAAGCTGGTGGACCGCCTCGGCATGGCGAGCGCCGACTTCCCCGACGCAGCCGAGGCCGCCGGCCGCCGGCCGCCGGGCACGGCTGCTCGCGGATCTGGCGGTACATGGCGTGACCTCGGCGGTCACCTCCCGGTAGACCCGCACCGGGGCACCCACCTGCCCCTCATCGGACGCGTCGCCGTTCGCCGCCTGCAACGTTGACAGTCCGTCCGGCCGGGGTACACATCGCCCGGCCGGACGGACTGCTGCGGCTACCGGAAGCGCGGGGCGAGCTTGTAGAGCGAGAGGCCCGCTGCTATCACAGTCGTGACAGCCACCATCATCGCCAAGCTGTTGAGCCAGACGCCGGTGGGGGCCAGCGCTGCGCCGCCGGGTCTATGTCGTCACCGGCGGGCCCGCCGCGCGCCTGCGCCGTTCGAGGCGCAGCCACAGTGCCGGCGAGCCAGGTTCGTTCACCAGGGCGGCATGATGCGGCGTTCGGCCCGGCGGCGGTCGTGGTCCTCGCACTCGGCCATCAGCAGGGTGACCAGGGCGTACAGACACGGTTCCGTGAGCAGTACGTGACGCGGCGGTGCGTCCGTAATCGGCGTTGTCAGTGGTCGCAAGTATGTTCAGTCGTGTCCCGCCGTTGTGGCGCGGAAGTCCCTTTGGTGCAGAGGAGATGGTGCGTTGTCTGACTGGGAGAAGTCGAGCACGGCACGGGTAATAGCACCCGCACGGCCGCGCAAGCTCGCCAAGGTCCCGTTCGTCGAGCTGGCCGACGGACGCTTGCAGGGCGTGGTGTCCAGCGGCTCGGACATCGAGCGGGTCTATGTCTCATCGGTCGCGGCCGGCACCTACGCGTTCGCTTGCAGCACCAACAACAACCGGCCCTGCGGCGGCGCGCGGGGTTCGTTCTGTAATCACATCCGGGCCCTGATCAACGAGGCGGTGCTGCAGTACGGCGCCGAGCGCGTCGCCCGCTACCTGAGGGTCGAGAGCGCGGACGGGGAGCCGAGCGCGCAGAGCATCGCCGACGACATGAGCAACACACGTCCACCGCAGGGGGACACGAAGGCCGCCGCGCAGGTCTTCAGCCGGTTCCTGCGCCACCTGGCCTACCTGGAACTCGCCCCGACCACCGCACCGTTGCCGGAGATGCAGTGGTTCCCGCCGACCAGGGCGGTGGCGTGATGCGCGCCGACCTGCTCCGCGAACCCATCGCCGGGCTCGACGAAGCCCTGACGGCCGTCGACGCCTTTGACCGGGCCCTCGTCGCCGGCCTGCTCCGTCCCCAGCCCGCCCAGGCCGCCGGCCTGACAGGGCTCGCCCATGCCGTCGCGGGGACGCCGCTGGCCGCCAGGGTTGCCGAGGCAGCCGAGAAGGCGGCGGCCGGAGCCGCGAGCGAAGACCACTTCGTCGCCTTCGCCGCCGCCCGCACCGCACTGCTCGGCTCCGTCCACGACGCCCTGATGGCCCGCGTCGAGGAGGCGACCGGCCGGCCTCGCAGCGAGGAGTCCGTCCCGGCGCCGGGTGGGCAGCAAGCGGCGAACTTGCTCATCGCCGCCCGCTCCTGGCTGTCCGATCTGGCGCGCTCCGGGTGGCAGGGCATCGACCACGACGTGGTCTCCGGATCGGCGCACGTCGTCTCCGCGATGCTTCCGGACCCGGGCCTGCGCCGCCTGGCGACGCTCCTCGACGGCTTCGCCGCCGAACTCGCCGCATCCTGCCCGGGAGCGGCCCTGGAACGCATCCCTGCACGCCGCTGGGCCGACCTGTGGTCGCGCGCGATGCTGCTAACGCTGCCCGGTGCCGCCGACGTGCCCATGACCGGCACGGCCATCGGCCGCCTCCTGCCCCTCGGCGTCGACGTACAGGAACACGCGACCGCCGTACAGGCCCAGGTCCACGCGGTGTTCGAGCCCGCAGACGGCGCCGCGCCCCGCCTGGTGCGTGCCGGCGTGTCGGTGCCGAAGCCCGACACGGTCGTCGGAGCCGGCCTCTGGCAGTTGCTCCGCCCGCACATGTCGCTCCTGGCAGCCGTCAGCGAAGGCCGCTCGATGGAGCTGACCGGCATGCCGGTCACCCCCGAGGGCGACCTGCTCTGGAGCGACGAGCACGCACGCCCGAGCGAGCCCGCCGACGCCTTCGCCACTGCCCGCGTCGCCCTGCCCACCGCCACCGACGCGGTGACCGCACCCCTGGACCGGCACCCGGCACGCATCGCCGTACCCGTGTTCCTGGAGGGGTACTCCGCCCGGAAAGACAACGCGGCGCTGACGTTCACCGTCGCCGGACACTCTTTGGCTGTCGACACCGACCGCATTCCGACTGCCGGACCGCTCACACCCGAGGCAGTCGCGGTGTCCGGCGCGTGCATCGGGCTGCTCCGCTGGGACGCCGGTACGTATCGCGTCCAGCCGCTGGCCGTCGAGACGACCGTACGGAAGAAGGCTGTCGCGATCCACGCCGGGGGATGGGCCGGTGGCACAACCGACAAGGCCGGCGTCAGGGCCGAGAAGGCCGCCACCGACGCCGTGGCCGTACTGCGGGAGCGTGCGGGGAGGCTGCTGCGGAAATGACGGAGCACACGACCGGGCACACGACCGGGCACACGCCCGAATCCGAGCAGTCTGCCGGGTACGCGACCCCGCAGAACCCCGGGGTCGACCCCCACGACAATCGCCGTCAGATCCTGTACTGGCGGCTCCTCGCCCGCCTCTTCGACCACGAGGAGCAGCCCACGCTGGAATCGGCGAGCCTCGCCGTCGTCGAGGACATCGCTCTGCCGTCCGCGCTGCTGGACCCGCAGGCCTCCGTCGACTCGATCGTGCAGCGCCACCCGGAGCTGGCAGCCGAGTTCGACGGCCTGATGGCACCCGAGCCGGACGACGACGGTGCACGCGACCGGGCCGCCGAAGTACGGCGCGCGGCGCTGGTGTCGAAGGTGCTGCTCAACGTCTTCGCCTCCGGCTCGGGCACGGTCACCGCCGGACAGCTGACGCGCTGGCAGTCGGACGCGGGCTGGCTGGAGCGCGCGCTCGGCTGCAAGCCCGGCGACCTACACGGCGGAGGGGCCGGCCGAGGGACCGCAGGACCGGGCGTCAGCCCGACCGGCACAGGCACCGGCGGCCGTGGCACGACGCCCGACCTCAGCCGGCTGATCCCGGAGATCGGCCCGGAACTCGGCGCCATCGAGGCCGACCTCGTCAAGCGGATGCGCCTGCGCGAGGTGCTGGCCGACTCCAAGCTCGCCGCGCAGCTGACCCCGAGCATGTCACTGATCGAACAGCTGCTGCGGGACAAGAACAACCTCTCGGGCGTGGCCCTGGCCAACGCCAAGGCCCTGATCCGCCGTTTTGTCGACGAGATCGCCGAAGTCCTGCGCACCCAGGTGGAAAAAGCCACGGTAGGCGCCCTGGACCGCTCCGTCCCGCCCAAGCGGGTGTTCCGCAACCTCGACCTCGACCGCACGATCTGGAAGAACCTCACCAACTGGAGCCCGGAGGAGGAGCGGTTGTACGTCGACCGCCTCTACTACCGGCACACCGCCCGCAAGACGACGCCCCAGCGGCTGATCGTCGTCGTGGACCAGTCGGGCTCGATGGTCGACTCGATGGTGAACTGCACCATCCTGGCGTCGATTTTCGCCGGACTGCCGAAGGTGGACGTCCATCTGATCGCGTACGACACGCAGGCGCTCGACCTCACGCCGTGGGTACACGACCCCTTCGAGACCCTGCTGCGCACCAACCTCGGGGGCGGCACCGACGGCACGGTCGCCATGGCACTGGCCCAGCCGAAGATCGCCGAGCCCCGCAACACCGTCGTGGTGTGGATCTCCGACTTCTACGAATGGCAGACAGAGCCGCTGTTCGAGAGCATGGCCGCCATTCACCGCTCGGGAGCCAAGTTCATCCCGGTCGGCTCGGTGACCAGCTCCGGCCGCGGCAGCGTCAACCCGTGGTTCCGGGAGCGCTTCAAGGACCTCGGTACGCCGGTGCTCTCCGGCCACATCCGCAAACTCGTCCACGAACTCAAGACGTTCCTCGCTTAGCTCGCTCAGCTCCCTTAGACCTCTTAGAAAGGCCCTGCTGTGTCCGACGTGTTGCGCGCCCCTGCCGAGACCAAGTACGCCGAGGAACTGGACTGGCTGGAGTCCATCGACAACAACCCCAAGCCCTTCTCCTGGCGGCTGTCCCCGAAGATGGTCTGCACATTCATCCTGGGCTCCGAGCGTTCCGACGGCCTGGACCGGGAGATCTCGCAGAAGTGGTTCGGCGACCGCAGTTTCGTCGAGCGTTCCATCGTCACGCTGGCCTCCGACCGCGGCCTGCTGCTCATCGGTGACCCGGGCACCGGCAAGAGCTGGCTGGCCGAGCTGCTGTCCGCCGCGATCAGCCGCAACTCCACGCTGGTCGTGCAGGGCACGGCCGGCACCACCGAGGACCACATCAAGTACTCCTGGAACGTATCCATGGTCATCGCCAAGGGCCAGTCCCGGGACTCGATGATCCCCTCACCGATCATGACCGCGATGGAGACCGGAGCGATCGGCCGTGTCGAGGAACTCACCCGCTCCACCAGCGACGTCCAGGACGCGCTGATCTCGATCCTGTCCGAGAAGTACATCTCGGTCCCCGAACTGGACAGCGACAACATCGTCTTCGCCAAGCCCGGCTTCTCGATCATCGCCACCGCCAACAGCCGCGACCGGGGCGTCAACGACCTGTCCTCGGCGCTCAAGCGCCGCTTCAACTTCGTACGCATCCCGGTGGTGACGAACAAGAAGAGCGAGGCGGAGATCGTCCGCTTCCGCACCGAGGAACTGCTGCGCCGCCACCAGCTCGAACTGGACGTACCGCCGACGCTGCTCGACGTGCTGCTGCAGAGCTTCGCCGACCTGCGCGCCTCGGCGGCCGCGGCCGGCAGCGACGACGAGAAGCTGGAGTCCGCGCTGTCCACCGCCGAACAGATCGGCGTGCTGGAGGACGCGATCCTGCACAGCAACTTCTTCGGCGAGCGCGCCCTCACCGCCCACACGCTGGCCTCCTCGCTCGTCGGCTCACTGGCCCGGCGCGAGCCCGAGGACCTGGCCATCCTCAACAAGTATCTGCACGGCGTTGTCGAGCCGCGCAGCAAGGAAGAGGGCGGATCCTGGCCGGAGTTCCTGGAGGGCGGCCGCGACGCGATCGCCACCCTGTCATGAGCGGCCCTGTCATGAGCAGCACACACGAGGGGACCTTCGACCCGCTGCGCGCGCAGCTGCAGGAGACCGCCGCGACGTTCGCCGACGGGCCCGACGCACTGGAGGGCATCCTTCTCGGCATCGTCGACGACGTCGACCGCGCGGTGCGCGAGCCACTGGAGATCTTCCCCGTCTGCCACCACTCGCCCGCCTCGGCCATCGCGATGGCACGCCGCCTGCGCCAGAAGCAGCCCAAGGTCGTGTACCTGGAGCTGTGCGAGGACATGGCGCCGCTGCTCAGCGAACTGCGCAACTGCAGGCTCCCGGTGGCGGTCCAGGCGTACGCCACCGAGATCGACGGCTTCCCGGCCGAGTGGTCCCCGCTGTCGGTGGTCGCACCGATCACCGAGGCCTCGGCCGAGTACCAGGCGATCGCCTACGCACTGGACACGCCGGGCGTCGAACTGGTCCTTGTCGACCGTTCCTCGGACCACGTCTTTCAGTGGGACGCACGCGCGGCCTCTTCCCCGGCGCCCGATCCGGACGCACCGCCCGCCGAGGAGGAGGCCGCGCTGCACGGCGACGCCGTCGGCGTGGAGATCGGCGACCTGCGACCGCGCTTCGCCGAACTGGAGGAACACCTGCTGCGTCACGGCAGGGTGCGGCACTGGTCGGAGTGGTGGCACCAGTACGTCGAACTGCCCCTCGGCGACAGCGACCACGACACCTACCGCCAGGTCATGCTCCTGATAGGCAGCCTCTTCAGGCGCCTCGCACCCGGCGACCCCAACCGGGTGCGTGTGGACGAGGACCGCGAGCGCTACATGTGGACCAGGATGCGCGAACACCTGGCCGCGACCGGCACCGATCCCGCGGACTGCCTGTACGTCTGCGGCGCCTTCCACGCGGCCAGCCGCGTCGCGGAGTTCGGCGTCCACGGAACCGACACCTTCGACATCAGCCCGCGCAGTGCCACCAAGTGGCTGCACGGCCTGATTCCGTCCAGCCACGCGGCGATCGAGGCGCAATTCGGCCTCACCGCCGGCTCGGTGTCGATCGCCGCGACCCTCTGGGCGAAGAACCTCAGGCGCACGCGCCTGGAGCCGTACCGCCTGGCGGGACAGGCCGGCGCGAAGAAACCGAGGGCGGCCAAGAAGACCGCGGCCGCGGCTCCCGTATGGGGGCACTCCCCCTCGCTTCTCCCCCGTAGCTCCCCAGGGGACCCCCACCCAGGCGAAGCTCTGGGGGATCTCCCGCCCACGGACAAGCTGACCGGCTTCCTGCGGCAACCGCCCGTCCTGGACCGGCTGGACGAAGCCGAACTGCTCGGCTGGTCGGTGGAGATCGTGCGCGCCGCGCGACGCAACGGCTACCTCGCCTCGACCGCCGACGCCATCGCGGTGTTCGAGACGTCGATCCTGCTGGCCGGGATGCGCGACCGGGCCAGGCCCACACCGTACGACTTCCAGGACGCGGCCGTCACCTGCATCGAGAAGGACACCGTGCCCGGCCGGCGCGACGTGCGCCGCCTCGTGGAGATCATGATGGGCGGCGACCGGATCGGCCAGGTCGGCTACGACGCGCTGCCACCCCTGGCCCGCGACGTCCACGACCGGCTCGCGCCGCTGAACCTCAAGCTCCAGCAGCGCGGCGTACAACGGGCGCTGCTGAACATAGCCGCCCAGCCCGAACTGGAACAGTGCTCCGATGTGCTGTGGATGCTGCGCTACCTGATGCCGCACGGCACCGCGCGGCCGATCATGGGCGAGCGGAAGCTGGGGGAGCGGCCGATCCAGGAGTCGTGGGACCTGGCGCTGGGCACCCACCAGCGTGCGCTCATCGAGCTCGGCTACGAGGGTGTCAGCATCGAGCAGGTCTTGGAGCAGCGCCTGCGCCGCACGGCGTACGGCCCGCACACCACCGCGGCGACCGTCCTGCAGGCCGTCGAGGACGCGACGCTGTACCTGCGCAGCCGCCGCCTCGCCGACGAGCTGGGCACCCGCGCCCTGGAGGTGCTGTCGGCCGAACGCAGCGTCGACGGCGCACCGCAGGTGCTGCGCCGGGTGCGGCGGCTGCTGGCGTACTACCGCACCAGCGAGCCGGTGCTGCCGTCGTGGATCGAGTCCTTCGTCAAGACCGGATACGCGCACTACTGCACCCTGCTGCCGACGGCGTTCACCGACGAGGACGCCACCGTCCAGCAAGTGGCGGCGATGCTGGGCTTCCTGTTCAGCATGGAGAGCCTGGCGCTGTCGCTGGGCTGCGACCGGACCCAACTGGAACTGGCCCTCGCCCAGTCGCATCCGCGGGACCCGTCAAGGACGGCGCTGCTGTGGGCGGCTCAGGTACAGCTCGGGCACCTGACCCGCGCGGACCTTCGGGCGAGGTGCGACGAACTGCTGGGCAACCCCTTGGTGGTACCCGCCTATCCGCGCTACCTCAGCGGCTTCGTACACGCCCTGGAGCCCGTCCCGGGCCTCACCGACTTCGTCGTGGAGGCAGTGTCGAACGCGTTCGCACGGCTGCCGGACCCGGTGCTCCTGCCCTGGCTGCCGACCCTGATCACCACCTTGCGATCGGGCGGCGCGGAGCTGGCCCCGCTGCTGACCCGTGAGGCCGGGCGGATCTTCCCCGGCCGGCTCGCAGCGCTGGACGAGTGGGTGCCGCCGTGGCGGGCGCAGCCGGAGCCGGAAGCCGTCCATCCTGCGCGGCGCGCGGACGGCAGCCGCGGCTGCACGCTGCTCACTGCCCACCCCGCGGCGTGCGACGCGGTGGCGAGCCTGCTGGGCTGCGACGGGACCTGGGAGACCGCGGATCCCGGCCGGCCGGGCGCGGCAGTGGCCAGTCGCTATCCGGATACGGCGCTGGCGCTGGAGGTGCTGCTGACCAGGGCGTGACTTCGGTGTGGCGTGGCAGCCCACGCGGCCTGTGGGTGCTGGTGCAGTTCCACGTCGCAGTGATGAATCGGAGATGCCGACCGAGCAAAGTACCCAGGGGAGACCGGGTAGACGTCGCGCCAGAGATGTCGGGGTATCAGACCGGACAGGGCTGCGAACGAGAATCGATCGATCGGCCGGCTCGTGGCGGACTGGGTTGCTCCGCGTTCTTCGCCGCATCGCCGCGACGAGGTCGGGAACTTCGCTGCCTCGTATGGCGGGGGAATCGCCCTTCGACGTTCAGGAGGACGCTTCGTAGTGGGTGGCGACCGCGGCGGCGCGGTTGCGTAGGGCGGTGCGCAGCCACTGCGGGGCCAGGGCTTCCGCGTTCGTGGCGAGCTGCCACAGCGCCCATTCGGCGTGTCTCGAATCTTGGAAGGTCACCTCCAGCCGCAGCCAGCCGTCCGCGTCGGCTTCTTCGGCGAGGACGGCGAGCGCGGTGCCCACCAGGTCCTCCCGCCGCGCCGGGGCCACTCGTACCAGCACGGTGACTTGGTCGCCGCCGGTTCGAAACTGCGTGCTGCGTTCCTGCCAGGCCCGGTCCAGATCGACCCGGTCCGGCCGCTGTGCCGGTTCGGCGAGTTCCTCGGCGGCCAAGATCCGGGACAGCCGGTAGGTGCGGTCCGCGCCGGACCTCGTGGCCAGCAAGTAGCCCTGGTCGCGCACGGTTACCAGGCCGATCGGGTCCACCGTGCGCCACTTCGGGGTCTGGTCCACCGCCGCGTAGTGGATGCGCAGCTTGTGTCCGGCGAACACCGCGCGCCGGACCTCGGCCACGATGGTGTCAGGTACCTCCTCAGCGACCAGCCGACGCGAGAGGAGGTCGGTCTCAGGGTCGATGAGCAATCGCTCGGCCACGCCGGCCGCGGTGTCCCGATGGCTTTCGGGTAGCGCGTCGACCACCTTGAGCATGGCCGAAGCGAGCGCCGAGCCGAGGCCGAATGCCTGCGCGCCGCGCCGCGATCCGGCGACCAGCAGGGCAAGGGCCTCGTCGGGGTTCAGTCCAGTGAGCTCGGTCCGGAAACCGGGCAGCAACGCGAAACCGCCGTGCCGGCCGCGTTCGGCGTAGACCGGGACGCCGGCTGCGGACAGCGCCTCGATGTCGCGCAGCACGGTGCGGGTGGATACCTCCAGCTCGCGGGCCAGCGCGGTCGCGGACAGCCGACCGCGCTGCCGCAGCAGCAGAACCAGCGATACCAACCGGTCGGCGCGCATACGAAAACTCTACAGGAATACATGACACGGGATGTCGTGATTCGTTGGGAGGCTTACCAAGGCTTACCTGCACGACAAAGACCCATCGCACAAGAGAGGTGTCACCCACATGGCACACGCCATTGTCAATCCGGACGGTTTGCACGACCCGGTCCCGTTCGGCTACAGCCACACCGCCACCGTCCCCGCAGGTACGGAACTGGTGCTTGTCGCGGGTCAGTACGGATCGGGCCCAGACGGCGCGGTTGTCTCGACCGACTTCACCGAGCAGGTGAAGCAGACGTTCCGCAACATCGGCGTCGCTCTTGCCGCCCATGGGCTCGACCTCAGCCACGTCGTCCAGCTCAGGACGTATGTGGTGAACCATGACGTCAGCAAGCTTGGGCCAATCGCCGGGGCCGTGCAGGAGGGCTGGGGTACGAAACCGCCCACGCAAACCCTCATCGGTGTCGCGAGCCTGGCTACGCCTGACGTGCTGTTCGAGGTCGAGGCCCTCGCCGCCCGGCCCTGACTCGCCGCCGCAACGTGAACGGGCGCCATCGGACACGAAGGTCCGGGCAACACGTCGCCCTGGTGAGGGACCGCCTCGTAGGCGAGCGCACGCGGCTCGCCTACGAGGCGTCGACGGATTCCGCCGAACTCGGGTCGTCGCCGTATCGGGGTGTTGAGCCTGAGCGAAGACCAGGTCGCCGCGATCTGGAGCCGGCCGAGGATCTGCGGCGGCTCGCGTCGGCGGGAGGCGCTCCCTGGGTGATCGTAGGGAAGACGGGGTGTAGGCACGGCGTCGGCACGATATGCGGCGAGGCGGGGTCCAAGGTGGACGCGCCGTGCACGCTGGACCAGCTGGAGGCGGCCACCAAGAAGGGCGCCGTGAGCGCCGACGTGGAAATAAAGAAAGGCATCGCGACCCTGGTGACCGAGCGGCGTGCCGCCCAGCAGGGGACCGACTCCGGGTCCGACTCCGGGTCCGACTCCGGGTCCGGCTCCTCCGGTTCGGGCTCGGACTCCGGCTCGTCCTCCGGTTCGGGTGCCGGCTCCGACGAGACCGTCATCGAGGGTGTCGACAAGGGCAAGGGCGTCAACGGAACCTGGTTCGGCAACGTCTCCTACCTGGCGCCGGGCACGTACACGGTCTCCGACACGAAGGGCGTCGAGCAGCAGTTCCTCGTCGCCGAGGACACCGAGATCTGGGGCTACGGCGACATCTGCGGTGACACGAACACAGGTGAAGGCGGCCAGGGCGGCATCGAGTGCACCGATACCGAACTGGAGAGGGCCGCCAAGAACGGCTTCACCGGCTTCACCGCCGAGGTCGTGATCAGCAACGGCATTGCGACCACCATCCGCGACGACCACTGAGCAGCACCCCACCACGGCGGGCCCGCGGAGGACACCTCCACACCCGGGCCCGCCTCGCCGGGGCCGCCTGGGCGGGCCCCGTATGGCGTGACCGCGAAAGCGCTCAGGATCGCCGACGACAGCGCCGGGTCGCCACCCCTTTCCGCTGCACCTGCCGCCCAGACTGGCCCGACTGACGCCGAGAGGCTGGCCGAGCGCCCCGGAGACGGCCGCGCACGCCGCCCTCCCGGCTTCACAGGACAGCACCGCATCCACCGCCGACCCGGCCGGCAGCACGGTGCCGCCCACGGGCGCGGACAATGACCAGGCGGTGGGCTTGCGCCATGCCCACGAACACCACCGGCCGGAGCTCAGCCGCGCTACTCCCCACGTTGCCGGGCCGGGCAGAACTTCTGCCCGGCCCAGCTGGAATCAGGAGGGCGACTCCTGTGTCCAGCGCATGCCGATCGCGGAGAGCTGCTGTCCATCCTCCACGGGGGTCAGTGAACTCAAGCGGTGGGTGCGCACCCCCGCATGAGCGGCACCGCATTCTTCCCAGGGCGGTATCTCTCACCCGAACGGGTGGTGATCGTGGTCATCCCTGTGGATCGGCGAAGCGGTCCAGCAGCCACGCGACGGCGGCACGGGTAGCACCGGAGACCGCGGCCACGACGAGAGCGAGCCTGTAGCGGTGTGCGGGCGGGCGGTTTGTGGGCATAGGGTCAACTCCCCATCGTGGGCGGACGTTGTTTCCGCGTGGCGGTGGGATCAGGTTCGTACGGGCCTGGGGAGTTGCAGCAAGCGTCACGCGTTGCCATCTATGGCAGCGCCAGGGGTGGATGTGATTGTGGGCGAGCTGGAGACGCTGGGCGAGGACTTGTCACCTGAAGCAGCCGAGTTGGCGAGGGAGCTGCGGGTTCTTCATAGCGCTCTGGGCATCTCGGTGCGCCGGTACGCGTCCCGTTGCTATGTCGATGCCGGCGCGGTCTCGCGTTTCCTCAGCGGCAAACGGGTTCCACCGTGGCCGTTCGTGATGGGTCTGCTCACGGAGGTGGCCGAGCACCGTGGGGAGCCGGCTACGCCGGAGACCATCGCGCATCTGCGCCGGCTGCACCGGAAGGCGATCACGGCCAGCTCGGCCACGGGCCGGGTGCGGGAGCTGCAACACCTTCTGGAGGAGACCGACGCGCAGGTACGCCAGTATCAAGCTCGGGAGCAATCGACTGCCGAACTGTTGCAAGACCGGCAGCACCGTCTCCAGCAGCTGCGGCTGCAGCTGCGGGCGGTGGAGGGCGCGCGTGCGGTTGACCGGGAGGAGCAGGAGACCGTCCTGGCGGAGCAGCAGCGGGCACAGGACCGCCTGCGCGCCGAGCGTGATCAGCTGCAATGGCAGGTGACGCGGCTGTCCGAGCAGCTGACCCACGCACGGCGGGCCACCGTGCTGGCTGAGGAGCGCTGCACCCTGCTGGAGCGGCAACTCGACGCCGCCGAGGAAGCCAACCGCCGCGGAGAGGGGGAGCAGGCCAGACGTGGACACCACGTCCCCGAAAGCCGGCAGGCCAATGCAGAGCGAGCGTCCACGAGCCGGGAGACTGGCGGCAGCGCCCCAGAGAGGAAGAGACTGGGCAGCAAAGGGTCACTCCCTGGCGATGTGGCCGAGCTCGAAGCCCTCGCAAGAGTCGCGGGTCAATCGGGCAGGCCGGAAAGGCCGCAGACCACCGCCCGCTCCTCAACGATCCCAGGCTCTGGGATCACCGGCGAGATCTCACCAGGCGAGCAGGAGTCGACGGCTGACCGGACGTTCCGTCGCCGGCTGCGGCTCCCGAGGCCGCATCGGGACATGAACGGCGTTGCCTACGCCGCAGCGATGGTCGCGGTGGGCGCAGTGATCGGTCTCTTGACCTATCTCCGCGTCACATCGGACGTCAGCTACGGGATCCTCTATCACGCAGGAGACAAACCCTCCGAGCGACGCATGAGCTGCTCTGGCCTGTATGGCATGCGCTGCACTGGCATGGACGGCTGGTACTGGAGACTGTCGGCCGGAGGGAAGACCAGAACAATCCTCGCGCCCGAAGACGCCAAGAACAGGCTTCTCCTCAGCGGAGACCTTGAACTGGCCGACAGCTCGACCGACTGCGCCAGGGCACGGGTGGCATGGCAGATCACCACCACCGATCCAGCCGCCACACTCATCGCTTCGGGAACCTTGCAGGGCGACAGCGAGCAGCGCTCGCTCACCGAATCCCTTCCTCGCTCGGCCGACCGCGTGGAGCTCAGAGCGGAACGCATCGACCGCGAAAGCTGTGACGCCGACCTGAGATGGAACACCCCGGGCCTCAGCAGATTACCGGTGTCTTGACCACCGGCGGGCCCCTCGCCCACAACAAGTCCTACGAACAAAGTCCCTGCGCGACTGTCGCCTCGGGGGGACGACGTGGAGGCGGGCTCGGCTCTTGCCGGACGCGATCTCGCCGATCGTGGCGAGGGTTGCTTCGTCGTCCGGGAGAAGGAATTGCTCCTCGTGCGCGGAGCGGATCGGATCGGATACAGGACCGCCGACTCGATGCGGTTGCGGTTGTCGTTCCGGTTGACGCGCATCCCGATCGTCGGCCACGACGGACCCGGTCACGGCCCTCGGGCCTTGACCTCGAACCTTGGACCGCAATCACAAGTACGCCGTGCTGCTGCGCATGGTGCAGCGCCTCCACAGGCCGGACAGGCCGAGGCGCAGACCGAGCCGGCGGCGTGCACCCCGCTACGACGTCGGCAGGACCGTCAAGCGCGTCAAGACACTTGTCGCTCTGCGTGACTCCCGAAGATAAACACGTCGAGCCGCAGGAGCAGCGAGAGGCCGACGACCGGCAAGCGCTTGACGACGGACGGCAGGATCGGCACATCCATCGGCTGAGTCCGTCTTGCGGGCCGGATCCGTTGCGATGACGCGTCACGGAAGCGCACCCTGGTAAAAGAGGTAGGGAGACCGTTATGCCCACTCTCGAGGAACAGATCGACATCACTGCGCCCGGTGACGTGGTCTGGGACCACTTGCACCAGGTTGAGGAATATCCACGGTTTGTCGGAGGCGTACGGGAAGCCCGGCGCGAAGGCGCTTCCGGCGTACACGTCGACCTGGGGACCAGAGGCGGCACAGCCCGCGGGCTCGACGCCGCCACCGAGGATCTCCGCCCCAACGAGACGATGACCTGGAGGACCACGGAGGGCCCGCACCTGAGTGGCTCCGTATCGCTCCTCCCCATCGACGCGACCCACACGAGGATGCAGCTACGCATCGATTACGACCCCGCCGAGGCGCACGACGCCTTCGGGGGCCCCAAGGGGTTTGCCCAGTCCTCCGCCATCGAGCGGACCGTCCGGGCGGATCTCCACCAGTTCAAGGACCTGGTGGAGCAGGCACACCCCACCACCTGACCGGCTGGCGCGGCTTCGTTCCTGCCGGCGTGCTCACGGCTGCCTGGCGCCTGCAGGGACTGGCGCCACCTTCTCGTAATCCCACCGGCCGTCGGCCGATCCCTGAGCCAACAGCGAACTGATCCAGTTCCTCACCGGAAACACCCAGCGGCGCGAACACGTCGAGCACGCCTTGGCGTTCCAGCCGCGAGGGTCCGCGACCATCGCACGCGCACGCGCACGCGCACGCGCACGCGCACGCGCTCGTGGAAGTGGGGACGTCCATCTCCTTCGAGCTGGGTCCGCACGATGTCGCCGTACGCCAGATCGCGAACGAAGAACGGCACGTTGTCGACGCGGACCAATCCGTCGCCGACGTCTACTGCCCAAAGGCTCTCGCCACCGACCGGCGGCCAGCCGCCTTCCTCTTGGTCAAGGGCGAACCACACCTTGACCAGCGCACCCGCGGCATCGTTCATCACGCCGGCATGGCGGAGAGACAACTCTCCGTCTCACTCGGGCGTGCTTGCTCCACGGAAAGTAAGCCAGGGCCTGAGAAGGACAGTCTCAGCGCCAGTCGTCGATCACATAGGCGTCGGGGTGGCTGTAGCCGGGTTCGTTGGGCCTGTGCATGGCCACGCCCTGCAACCACGTGCGGAAACCGCAGTCGATCATTAGCCGGTAGGCATCCTGCCGAGCCAGATTCGTTCCGGCGTCCAGTTGCCCCAGTCCACCCTCGGCGGCCAGCCGCTCGCACGCGCTGAGCAGGCGCTCGAACCGGTCGGCGGCCTCCGGGCCAGGGCGTACGGCGCCGAATTTGACGAAGCACACATCCTCGCCGGCCTCCGACCCGGCTCCGCAGTGGCAGACAGCCAGGCCATCGAGCTCGGAGCCGGCGCCCTGGAGGAGGATGGTGTCACCGAGTCCCTGCGCATGCGTGGCCACGATCTCGCGTTCCACGCTCAGGCCCTCGTACACGGCCCCGGTCAGGCCGCGGCAGAGGCTCAGGGCGTCGGGCCGCTCGGCGGCGGGCAGATCGCCGTAGAGCACTCGGCCGGGGACCGCGGCACTGTCTGCGACCTGCTTCTTCATGATGGCTGTGAGGAATCTGGGCCAGAAACCGTACCGGCGGTAGAGCTCAAGGTGCTTGGGACTGTGCGAGAAGGTGAACAGGCCCAGGTGGCGGTTCTCCCAGGTGTCGAAGCAGTCCATGACCGGCTCCATGAGGCGCCTGCCGATACCCTGGTCCCACAGATCCGGACGTACGGTCAGCGGGCCGAAGTACCCGACGCTGCCCCAGTTGACGGCGAAGTTGGATCCGACGACTTCGCCCTCGACCGTCGCTGCGAAGGCCGCCTGCGGATCGGCCGCCCAGCGGGTGCGGACATAGTCGGCAGTCCCGAAGAACGTCTTCGGCTCGGGAGCACCGAGGAACGTCCCGAAGGCGACCCTGAAGATCTCGTCGGCCTGATCCAGGTCCGCCTCACCCAGCGGGCGGACTGACACAAGGCCCGCGCCACTCTTGCGCTCCCCTGCGGGTAGGCTCATTGCTCTCTCCTTCCCGAACCCCCCGTTTCATCGCATCACGGGCGTGCGCCGCAGGCGAGGCGAGAGATCCGCCGATACGCAGGGCCCGAGGGCCCGCGTACGGTCTGTGCATGGTTGATCAGAAACCCTCCTTGCCCTCCATACACGACTTCGCGACCTGGGAGCCCGTGCTGCGGCTCCTGCGGGCCGGCGACGCGGAGAAGCATGCTGCTGCCCCGTCCGCCCGCGTGGAGGGACGCATCGGCCGACATGGCTGGAGTCTGGCCCTGCAGCGACGGCTGCCGCCCCCCGGTCGAGCCGCCCAGATTGAAGACATGCAGGACGAGCTCGACGCGGTGAAGCGGGTGCAGAGCGCGCTGGCGGACGCAGGCGTCGACGACATCTCGTTCACAGCGGAGATCTCGCCGACCGGGAAGACCGCGCTCCACCTGCTCGGGCCCAGCCCCGCCGTGGAGCCCGGCATCGGCAACCCGCACCCGGGAGCGCTCATCCTGGTCGAGGGCTCCCTTCCCGAGCCCTGGCACCGCCTCCCCGATTCGGTACCCGGGGCGGTGCAGGCCCCTTCGGCGAATCCGGAGCTGCTGGAGCAGACGCTCCGCGAGCGGTTGCCCGACGCCATCGGCGCGACGGAGGCGGAGATCGCCGCCGCGGAAGCCCGCCTCGGCGTCACCCTGCCCGACGAGCTCAAGGCTCTCTACCGGGTGACACGGGCACGGTGGGAGGACTGGGGCGACGACTACGAGGCAGCGGAACGCGTCTCCGCGGCGGTCGGCTGCGAGCTTTTCGCGTTGGAGGAGCTGTACGTTGCCGACGCGTCGTCCCGTCACTGTCGCTGGGAGTTCGCGGCGATGGTGGCGGTCGTCACCCCGCCCGACGCCGTGGTGCAGGGCCTGGTCGGCTCACCCGGCTGGATCGCATTCGGGGACAACGGCGGTGGGGACCGGCTGGCGGTCGATCTGACACCCGGTCCGCGCGGACACACGGGGCAGATCATCATGCTCGACCATGAACAGAATATCGGCGCCGAAATCCTGGCCGATTCCCTCACGGACCTGGTGATGAGCCGGAGGAGGGAAGAGCGCCGTGATCGTCGCAGGGATCAGCCACCGGTCGTGGCCAGGGTCAACATCGCCAGTCTGAAGAGCATCCAGGCCGCTGCCCACCCCGGCTTGGAAGTCCTGTCCATCGGCGTGTGGGACGGTGCGCCGCTCAGCCTTGCCCCCGTCACCGGACTGCCCCGCCTGCGTACCCTTACCGCCTACCCCGGCACGCTCGCCGATCCTTTGGAGATCGCCGAGCTCACCGGACTGGAGTTCCTGGAGCTCGGCCCGGCGGAATGGCGCGTCCTCCTCGATGCCGGAGCCGTCCCCCGCAGCCTGTCGGCGGCGGCCATCGAGGTGCACGGCAACCACAACCCCCTGACCATCGTGGCCATCGCCAACGAACTCCTCGCTCTCTGGGACCGGCCCCGGATCATCCAGACCGTTGTTGAAGGCACCCTGGGCCCCGGCCCTGTGGCGTAGTCGGCCAGCCGTAGCCGGCCGGCTGGATCAGGGGGTGGCGAGGAGCTCGAGCGTATCGATCACGCGGTTGGAGAAGCCCCACTCGTTGTCGTACCAGGCGACCACCTTGATGTGGCGGCCGTCGACGCGGGTGAGGGCCGAGTCGAAGATCGACGATGCCGGGTTGCCCGTGATGTCGGACGACACGAGCGGGTCGTCCGAGTACTCGAGGATGCCGGCGAGCGGCCCCTCCGCCGCGGCGCGGTACGCCGCCAGCACGTCCTCGCGTGTCACGTCGCGGGCGACGGTCGTGTTGAGTTCGACGATCGAGCCCACCGGAACCGGTACTCGGATCGAGTCGCCCGACAGCTTGCCGTCGAGGTTCGGCAGCACGCGGCCGATCGCCTTGGCAGCGCCCGTCGTGGTCGGCACGATGTTGGCAGCGGCGGCGCGAGCGCGGCGGGGGTCGCGGTGCGGACCGTCCTGAAGGTTCTGCTCCTGCGTGTAGGCGTGCACCGTCGTCATGAAGCCGTGCTCGATGCCGGCGAGCTCGTCGAGCACCGCGGCCAGCGGCGCAAGCGCGTTGGTCGTGCACGAGGCATTCGAGATGATCGTGTGCGCGGCCGGGTCGTACGCGTCGGTGTTGACCCCGAACGCGAGCGTGACGTCGGCGCCGTCCGACGGCGCACTGACGAGCACCTTCTTCGCGCCCGCGTCGAGGTGCGCGCGGGCGGCCGTAGCCGACGTGAAGCGGCCGGTCGCCTCGAGCACGATGTCGACGCCGAGCTCGGCCCACGGCAGCTTCGCCGGTTCGCGCTCCGCGAGCACCGTGATGCGACGGCCGTCGACGACGAGGGTGTCCCCGTCGGCGGTCACCGGGCGACCGAGCCGGCCGGCCGTCGTGTCGAAGGCGAGCAGCCGCGCGAGGGTGGCGGGCTCCGTGAGGTCGTTGACGGCGACGACCTTCAGGTCGCTGTCGCGTTCGAGCAGTGCGCGCAGCACATTGCGTCCGATGCGGCCGAATCCGTTGATGGCGATACGAGTCATGAGCGGTGTCCCTTCGGTTGTCATCAGGTTCGCGCGCGGCATCCGCCCGTGACAGCGGCGTGAGTGCCATGGTCCGAAAGGATCGCGCCACGTGGCGGCCGCATGGCGGCCACGTGGCGGCGGGCTACTCGCCCTGGGCGAAGGTGTACCGGTACTCGCTCGGCGTGGTGCCGAGGATGCGCTGGAAGTGCAGCCGCAGATTCGCACCGGTGCCGAGACCGACGTCGGCGGCGATCTGCTCGACGCTCCGCTCCGAACGCTCGAGCAGCTCACGGGCCACGTCGATACGGGCGCGCATGACCCATTGCATCGGCGTGTACCCGGTGTCTTCGACGAAGCGACGCGAGAACGTGCGCGGCGACACTGTCGCATGCCGGGCGAGTACCGCGAGGGTGAGGGGCGCGTCGAGCCGGTGCAGCGCCCACTCGCGGGTGGCGGCGAACCGCTCGCCGAGCGGCTCGGGCACGCTGCGCGGCACGTACTGCGCCTGCCCGCCGCTACGGTAGGGGGCCGCGACCAGGCGCCGGGCCACGTGGTTTGACGCGGCCACCCCGAGGTCGCCGCGCAGAATGTGCAGGCACAGATCGATGCCGGAGGCAGCGCCGGCCGACGTCAGCACGCTGCCCTCGTCGACGAACAGAACGTTCTCGTCGACCTGAACGAGCGGACGCTTCGCCGCGAGCGCCCGCGTGTAATGCCAGTGGGTCGTGGCGCGCTTGCCGTCGAGCAGGCCCGTGGCAGCGAGCGCGAAGGCGCCCGTCGAGATGGCGGCGAGCCGCGCGCCCCGGTCGTGGGCGGCGATCAGCGCGTCAACGACGGCCTGCGGCGGATCGTCGCGGTCCGGGAACCGGTAGCCGGGGACGAAGACGATGTCAGCCCACGCAAGCGCGTCGAGGCCATGGGCGACGTAGTACGACAGGCCGTCGCCGCCGGTCACGAGCCCGGGTGCCGCGCCGCACACTCGTACCTCGTACGGCATGCTCGCGCGGGTCGTGAACACCTGTGCGGGAATGCCGACATCGAGCGGTTTCGCGCCCTCCAGCACAAGGACGGCGACGCGATACAGGCGGGAGGCTGGCACGGGGAAGAGGGTACAGCGGTGCTGGTCGCCGTCCCGTACGACGTGGAACAGCGAGGCGAGGCTTCGGCCGCTGGGTCACCTTCGGTGTGATCGCGGTGATCCGGCGTGCCAGCTCGGCGAGCCGGTCCTGTTCATCGAGCAAACCCGCGAGGAGGCCCGCGCGCAGATGCTGCGGTTCATGCCCGAGCCCGTGGTCGAGACCACCCTCGATGCGATCGGCGAGCCCGACCCCGCCGAGCAGCGGATCAGCCCCGACGCCGAGCGGGTCCTCGGCCGAGCGCCCCGCACCTTCGCCACCGAAATCCACCAGCCTCGCATGGCGGGGACGGCCGGCGGGCGGTTCTGGACTCGCTGCCGACCGTCCGGCCGTCCCGACCGGCGCGCGGGTCTCGGAGCCGGGGCATGGGGGAGTGCCCGTTCCGCTGCCCTTGCGGACATTGTGATGGCGCCGGACAGGTCGATGCTGGAGCGGTGGACTCGACGACGGCGCGGCGGGCGGGGCGGGGCGAACGGTCAGACGCCGCCGCGCTCCGGCGACCGCGCGCCCCGGCGAGGACCCGTCCGGAGATCGCGCCGGCGCCGCTGGGGGCAGCCGTCCACGGGACCCCGGCCGGCGCGGCGCTGCTGCGCGGCGGCCGATCGGACCCGGCCACCAGGGCCGCCGCATGTCTGCGTCTGCAACGGGCCGTTGGCAATAAGGCGGTCACGGGCCTGGTCGCCTCCGCGTATGTGCAGCGTCAGTCGCCCCCGGAATCGGCGGAGCAGCTGGACGTCAAGTGGCGGGCGGCAGTGGGCGCGGGGGAGTGGGCGGCGGCGGCGCGGGTGCTCAACGGCTTGGACAACGGCGGCATCGTCACGAGGGTGGCCGGTCTCAACCACGATCAGTTGATCTGGCTGTACACCGCTGTGCTCGGCTCGATGAGTGGTGCCGGTACGGAGCGGCTCCTGGGACCGATCGAACACCGCGATCGCGACGCCGCCTTCCAGGCTTGTGTACGCACCGCCCACTGGGCCGAGGCCGCCACAGTGCTCCATGGGTTCAACGATCCCGGCATTGCCGTGCGGACCAGGGCGCTCGGCCCGCCCCAGGTGGACCTGATGCTGGCCGCGACGCCCGAGGCCTTGGCCCGCGTCCGGAGCGCCCTGCTGGACGTCAAGTGGCGGGCGGCAGTGAGCGCGGGGCAGTGGGCGGCGGCGGCGCAGGTGCTCAACGGCTTCAGCGACGACGACGTCAAGGCCCGGCTGCGGGCGCTGACGATGGACCAGATCCTGGCACTGCGCGGGGCGGCCACTGCCTTCCCCCGGCTGGCACCCCTGATCGAGATCGGGTCGGCGCCGTTCACCAACACGACCGACACCGGAAACGCCTACACCTCCAACGCGTTGGTGCTCCGCAACGGGGTGCTGATCACCAAGGAGGTCAAGTTCATCTCGGCCGGAACGTTCGCGGTCGGCGGGTTCGAGGCCTTGCAGAACCGGATGATCACGGCCGTGACCTCCTACATGACCGGTAAGTACAAGCTGCGGGTCGGGCCGCCCGGCGGCGGTCCGACCACCGGCGACGGCGACTACCCGATTACGGTACGGGTCGTGCCCAACCCGTCGGCGACCTACCCGGTGACCTTGCACGGCGGGCTGCACGGCCGTTCCATGGCGTCGGCGGCCGGCGGCAACATGTACCAGCTCGGCTACTCCGGCGAGACGAGCGTCCCCGATATCGTCCTCGCGCACGAATGCGGGCACATGATCCTCGGCGCGTCCGACGAGTACGCCAACGCCCAGTTGCCGGGCCGCGTGATCACCAATGACCACAGCCTGATGGGCAACTTCTACACCCAGGGCATCGCCGCCGCCGAACTCAAGGCGCGCCACCTGAAGTTCCTTGTCACCGTCGCCGCCGGGTGGTTCCCCGGCCGCACGATTAGTATCGTTCCATGAACGCTCACGCCGCCGGGGATCTGCAGGCCATCGCCGCCGAGTGGCCGGCGCAGGGCGAGGCCGGCGGATTCTGGATCGCCTACCACATCGGCTCGGAGTTCTACGGCGAGACGGACGCGCGCTTCGAGGACAACGGGCGCTATGTGCTGTGGTCGACCGTCACCCAGGGCCGGGAGCGGCTGGAGTTCTCCGGGCGGCTCGATCCGGATGAGGTCCGCGGGCTCGTCGAGCTGGTTACGCGGGAGCGGCTGTGGACCGTCCGGCACGTGCGGCCAACGCAGGCCGACGACGACGCGCCGGCGTTCCTGGAGGCCGGCGACGGCGTCCGGCGGGCCCGGGTCGAACTGTGGGTGTCGGAGGCAGGGTCGGTGCCGGAGTTCGCGCGAGTCCAGGAGGCGGTACTCGACCTGATACGGCGGGTGTCCGACGGTGCCATCCTGGAGGTCGGGCGCTGACCACGGATCTCCGCCCCGCGCACCGGGCGACGGCCCGCCTCCGGTGGCAGAGTCGCGCGGCTGTGTGCCGGTACAGGGACGTGTCCGGGCAAGAGCGGGACAGCTTGCTCGGTTGCCTTGATGGGCTGCCTTGATGGGCTGTTGACACTAGTGGCTTGATGCAAACCGGTGCCGGGCGGTGACGGAGAGGACGAGGAGAGCGAGTCCAGCCGCGGGGGCCAGTGCGAACGCGGCGGAAGCGCCCAGCCCGTCGGCGGTGCGGCCGGCGAGGAACGCCGCCAGTGCCGAACCGGCCGCGCTGGTGGAATTGTTCCAGGTGAACGCCTGGGTGAGGACCGTCGGGTGGACGGATTTCTCGGTGAGGACGTTCAGCAGGACGAGCGTGGGCGGCACCGCCGCCTCCGTGACTACCACGGCCGCGCCGAGCCAGATCGCGGACGGGGCCAGGGGAAGCAGCAGTGCTGTGCCTGTCAGGTACGCGGTGGCGATGACGAGTTGGAGATGCGCCGGGGCGCGGTGCCGGCGCAGCCCGTAGAGCCACCCGGAGAGCAGCCCGCTGAGGCTGGAGGCGGCGATGATCGGCGCGGCCGCATCGGGCACGCCGTGCTCCGTGGCGAAGGCACTCACCGAGACGCCCATGGTGCCGAAGTACAGCCCGATGGCCACGTTGAGCATGGCAAGGAGAAGGAAGTCCGGTCGCAACAGGCTCTGTTCGCGGCGGGCGCGCTCGGCGTGCCCGCGGGCGGGCGGGGGCGCGGTACGGCGCTGGGCAGCCAGGGCCCCTCCTCCGCCCAGGAGCAGGGCCGCAGCGATGGCGCCGGCCAGGAGAAGGCGGTGGGCAGTTCGTCGGCCCGCTGCCCGCGCAGCAGGTGGGCCCAGCGGGCCGCGGAGAGGGCTCCGAGTTGGGGGATGGCCGCGCCGGCGCAGGTGGTGGAGGCGATCGCAGCGGCCGGGGTGGTGGACGCGAGGACGCCGGCGATGGCGGTGCCGTGGGCGAGAAGGCAGAACGGCAGGACGCAGGTCTGGCCGAACCGGTCGACCAAGCGGGCCAGGTGAGGGCCGATCAGCGCCTCGGCGAGGGCGAACCCGGCAGTGGCGAGGCCGGCGGTGCCGTAGGAGCCGGTGCGGGCGTGGAGCAGCCAGACCAGGCCGAGGCCGGTCATGGCGATGCCGACACGACCCACGGCGGCGGTGAGGAAGAAGGCAGGGGCGCCGGGGATGCGCAGCAGTGGGCGGTATCCGGATGTGGCGGACGACATGAGGACCTTCGTCGCCGCCGGGTGCGACGGGCCACCCCAGGTCGCCGGCGCCTGAACACCCCGTCGGGGGTGCGTTGAAGAAAATGGCGCGACCCGTGGCCCGCCAGGGACGTCCAGGACTGCGGAAGGACGGGACACGCGCCCTCGCCGCCACCCCTGATCACCAGGCGGAGGAAACATGGGGCCCGGACCAAGGCGGGACCGGGCGACTGGGAGGACCGTAACAGGACGGAGCAGTGTCCGAGCAAGGGTTTTACGGACGGCGGCGGCGCGGAAGAGCGAGCGGAAGGGGCGGTCAGCTCCGCCGCCCCTGTTCGCGGTGCGGACCGACGTCTCACGGCCCACATCCCGGCGCCCGGCCCAGGGCGGCCGTATCGGGCCCGGTATCCGCCGCGTCCACAGGTTCGTGCCCTTATCACAATCCGGTCTCGGGGTCTTGCTCTTCCAGGTGTAATCGATTCCAATGCTCCGTGTAATCGATTCCACAAGGAGGTGGGTCCGGACCATGGCGAGCATAAAGGACGTCGCGGCCGAGGCGGGCATGTCCGTCGCCACGGTGTCGCGCGTCCTCAACAGCCACCCTTCGGTCAGCGCCGAGGCCCGGACGCGCGTCCTCGCAGCCGTCGCGGCCCTCGGCTACCGCCCCAACGCCGTCGCCCGCTCGCTGCGCACCGACCAGACCCGCACCCTCGGCCTCGTCATCAGCGATGTGCTCAACCCGTACTTCACCGAACTGGCCCGCTCCGTCGAGGAGGAGGCCCGCGCCCTCGGCTACAGCGTCATCTTCGGCAACGCCAACGAGCGGCCCGAGTTGCAGGACCATCACGTCCGTACGCTCCTCGACCGCCGCGTGGACGGACTCCTCGTATCGCCGACCGAGGGCGGCTCGCCGCTGATGCTGGACACGGCGCGCACAGGCACCCCGATGGTCTTCGTGGACCGCTGGATCCCCGGCGTGGATGTGCCGGTGGTACGGGCCGACGGCCGCCGGGCCATCCGCGATCTGGTCGCCCATCTGCACGCTCTCGGCCACCGCAGGCTCGCCATCATCACCGGCCCCGCGACCACCACCACCGGCAGCGAGCGTGTCGAGGCCTTCCGCCAGGCGATAGGCGAGCACGGACTGCCGCTGCCCGAGGCGTACATCGGCCAGGGCGACTTCCAGACCGCCAGCGGCCGACGGGCCACCGAACGTTTCCTCGCTCTCCCCGAGCCGCCCGAAGTCGTCTTCGCCGCCGACAACCTGATGGCGCTCGGCGCACTCGACGCGATGCGCGCGCACGGCCTGCATGTCCCGGACGACATCGCGCTCGCCGTCTTCGACGACATCCCGTGGTTCACGCACACCGACCCGCCGATCACCGCGATCGCTCAGCCCACGGGCGAGCTGGGCGGCGCGGCGGTACGGGCGCTGGTCGACCTCATCGAGGGCCGTCCGCCGCAGTCCGTGACCCTGGCCGCCCGTCTCGTCGTACGCCGTTCCTGCGGCGAACCCGCCTCCAGGGACCACGAACCCGCCTCCAAGGACCAGAGGAGCAACCCGTGAGCAACCCGGACGAGTTGCTGCGTATCGAGGGGATACGCAAGACCTTCCCCGGTGTGGTCGCGCTCGACGGCGTCGACTTCGACCTCCGGCGGGGCGAGGTGCATGTCCTGCTCGGTGAGAACGGCGCGGGCAAGAGCACTCTGATCAAGATGCTCTCCGGCGCCTACCGCCCCGACTCCGGCCGCGTTCTCGCCGCCGGCCGTGAGGTACGTATCCACGGGGCGCAGGACGCGGAACGGCTCGGCATCGCCACCATCTACCAGGAGTTCAACCTCGTACCCGACCTCACGGTCGCCGAGAACATCTTCCTCGGCCGCCAGCCACGCCGCTTCGGGATGATCGACCGGAAGCGGATGGAGGCCGCGGCCTCAGAGCTGCTGCACAGGGTCGGCCTGACTGTCTCACCCAGGGCCAAGGTCCGTGAACTGGGCATTGCCCGGCTCCAGATGGTGGAGATCGCCAAGGCGCTGAGCCTGAACGCCCAGGTCCTCATCATGGACGAGCCGACGGCCGTACTCACCTCCGAGGAGGTGGAGAAGCTCTTCGGTATCGTGCGCAAGCTGCGCGAGGACGGCGTCGGGATCGTCTTCATCACCCACCATCTGGAGGAGATAGCCGCCCTCGGCGACCGGGTGACCGTACTGCGCGACGGCAAGAGCGTCGGCCAGGTACCCGCCTCGACTCCCGAGGACGATCTCGTACGGCTCATGGTGGGCCGGTCCATCGAGCAGCAGTACCCGCGCGAGCCGGCCGACGCCGGAGTTCCCCTGCTCACCGTGCGGGGCCTGACCCGCGACGGCGTCTTCCACGATGTCGGTTTCGAGGTACGGGCCGGAGAAGTCGTCGGCATCGCGGGTCTGGTCGGCGCGGGCCGCACAGAGGTCGCACGGGCCGTCTTCGGCGCCGACCCCTATGACGCGGGCACGGTCGAGGTGGCGGGACGCAGGCTCCCGCGCCACGACGTGGGCGCCGCGATGACCGCGGGAATCGGCCTGGTCCCCGAGGACCGCAAGGGCCAGGGCCTCGTCCTCGACGCCTCGGTACAGGAGAACCTCGGCCTGGTCACCCTGCGCGCGGCCACCCGCGCCGGACTGGTCGACCGCGGGGCCCAGCGCAGGGCCGCCGCCCGGATCGCCGAGCAGCTCGGCGTCCGGATGGCCGGCCTCGACCAGCATGTACGCACCCTGTCGGGTGGCAACCAGCAGAAGGTCGTCATCGGCAAATGGCTGCTGGCCGACACCAAGGTGCTGATCCTCGACGAGCCGACCCGCGGTATCGACGTGGGCGCCAAGGTCGAGATCTACCAGCTCATCAATGAACTGACGGCCGCGGGCCATGCGGTGCTCATGATCTCCAGCGATCTGCCCGAGGTGCTCGGCATGAGCGACCGGGTGCTGGTCATGGCCCAGGGCCGGATCGCGGGCGAACTCGCCGCGCACGAAGCAACGCAGGACGCCGTCATGGCACTGGCGGTCAACACATCCGCAATGAAGGAACTCAAGGAAGGGGCGGCCGGCCGTGGCCACTGACACGCTCAAGAGCGATATGGGCAAGAGCGACATGGGCAAGACGAGGGCCGCGACCGCGGTCCGCCGCGTCCTGCTCGACAACGGCGCGCTGAGCGCCCTCATCGTCCTCACCGTCTCGATGTCGCTGCTCTCCGGCGACTTCCTGACCACCCAGAACCTGCTCAACGTCGGCGTCCAGGCCGCCGTGACGGCGATCCTGGCCTTCGGCGTGACGTTCGTCATCGTCTCGGCCGGTATCGACCTGTCGGTCGGCTCGGTGGCCGCGCTCTCCGCCACCGTGCTGGCGTGGACGGCGACCTCCGAAGGCCTGCCGGTGTGGCTCGCGGTGATCCTCGCCGTCGCCACCGGCATCGCCTGCGGCTTCGTCAACGGCGCCCTCGTCTCGTACGGCAGACTGCCGCCGTTCATCGCCACGCTGGCCATGCTCTCGGTCGGCCGCGGCCTGGCGCTGGTCATCTCCCAGGGCAGCCCCATCGCCTTCCCCGACTCGGTCTCCACGCTCGGCAACACCCTCGGCGGCTGGCTGCCGGTCCCCGTCCTGGTGATGATCGCGATGGGCATCGTCACCGCCGTGATCCTCGCCCGTACGTACCTCGGGCGCTCGATGTACGCGATCGGCGGCAACGAGGAGGCGGCGCGGCTGTCCGGGCTGCGCGTCAAGAAGCAGAAGCTCGCCATCTACGCGCTCTCCGGCGGTTTCGCGGCCGTCGCGGGCATCGTCCTCGCCTCCCGCCTGGTCTCCGCCCAGCCGCAGGCCGCTCTCGGCTACGAACTCGACGCCATCGCCGCCGTCGTGATCGGCGGTGCCAGCCTCTCCGGCGGCGTCGGCAAGGCATCGGGCACCTTCATCGGCGCCCTGATCCTGGCCGTGCTCCGTAACGGCCTCAACCTGCTGTCGGTGTCCGCCTTCTGGCAGCAGGTCGTCATCGGTGTGGTCATCGCGCTCGCGGTCCTGCTGGACACGCTGCGCCGCCGCACTGCCTCCTGACCCCCAACCGAACGTCGCGCAAGTCCCCGCTCCCCAATCCCCATTCCCCGCTCTCCACCCCCCATTCCCCGCTCCCCAATCCCCGCTCACTGCAAGGAAGCAGCCATGCGTACGAAGAAGCTTGTCGCCGTCGCCGCGACCGTCGCCGCCCTCGCCCTCACCTCCACCGCCTGCAACTCGGCCTCCGGGTCCTCCGGCTCCGGCACCAAGATCGGCATGTCGATCTCAACGCTCAACAACCCCTTCTTCGTGCAGCTGAAGGAGGGCGCCGAGGCGGAGGCCAAGGCCCAGAACGTGGACCTGACCGTCAGCGACGCGCAGAACGACGCCTCGCAGCAGGCCAACCAGTTGCAGAACTTCACCGGCCAGAGCATGAAGTCCATCATCATCAACCCGGTGGACTCGGACGCCGCCGCGCCGTCGGTGAAGGCCGCCGACAAGGCCGGCATACCGGTCGTCGCCGCCGACCGGACCGTCAACGGCGCCGAACTCGCCGCCACCGTCGCCTCCGACAACATCGAGGGCGGCCAGCTCGCCGCGAAGGCGCTGGCCGAGAAGCTGGGCGGCAAGGGCAAGGTCGTCATCCTGCAGGGCACCGCCGGTACGTCGGCCAGCCGCGAGCGCGGTCAGGGCTTCACCGAAGGGCTCAAGGCGTACCCGGGCATAAAGATCGCCGCCAAGCAGCCGGCGGACTTCGACCGCACCAAGGGCCTGGACGTCATGACGAACCTGCTGCAGTCCAACGGGGACGTGAACGGCGTCTTCGCCGAGAACGACGAGATGGCACTCGGCGCGATCAAGGCGCTGGGCAGCAAGGCCGGGAAGTCCGTCCAGGTGGTCGGCTTCGACGGTACGCCGGACGGGCTGAAGGCGATCACGGCGGGGACGCTGTACGCGTCGGTGGCGCAGCAGCCGAAGGAACTCGGCAAGATCGCCGTGCAGAACGCGGTGAAGGCCGCGAAGGGCGAGAAGGTGGAGAAGACGATCAAGGTCCCGGTGAAGGTCGTCACCGCCGCGAACGTCGCCGACTTCTCCTGACCACCATCCAGGGCCATTGAGGCCCATCCAGGGAAAGCAGGACAAGGATGCACGACTACGACCTGCTGGTCGTAGGGTCGGCCAACGCCGACCTGGTGATCGGCGTCGACCGCCGCCCCGAGGCCGGTGAGACGGTCCTCGGCTCCGACCTGGCCGTCCACCCGGGTGGCAAGGGCGCGAACCAGGCGGTCGCCGCCGCCCGCCTGGGGGCCCGTACGGCCCTGCTGGCCCGGGTCGGCGACGACGGCCACGGACGGCTGTTGCTGGAGTCCCAGCGCTCGGCCGGCGTCGACACCATCGGCGTCCTTGTCGGCGGCGCGCCCACCGGGGTTGCCCTGATCACGGTGGACCCGTCCGGCGACAACAGCATCGTGGTCTCGCCGGGCGCCAACGCCCGGCTGACCCCCGGGGACGTACGGGCGGCGGCCGGCCTCTTCGCGGCCTCCCGGGTGGTCTCGGCCCAGCTGGAGATCCCGCTGGAGACGGTCGCCGAGGTGGTACGGAACCTGGCTCCCGGAACCCGGTTCGTACTGAATCCCTCTCCGCCGGTGCCCCTTCCGGCGGAGATCCTTTCCGCCTGCGACCCGCTGGTCGTCAACGAGCACGAGGCGCGCGTCATCCTCGGCACCACCCATGATTCGGCGGAGGAATGGGCGAGTGCCCTGCTGGCCCTCGGTCCGCGATCGGTGGTGATCACCCTGGGCGCGGAGGGCGCCCTGGTCGCCTCCGGATCCGGGAGCGTCACAGTGCCGTCCGTCAAGGTCGCCGCCATCGACACCACGGGCGCGGGCGACGCCTTCACTGCGGCCCTGGCCTGGCGCCTCGGCCTCGGCGAGGACCTGCCGACGGCCGCGGCCTTCGCGGTCCGCGTGGGTGCGGCGACCGTCACCAAGGAGGGCGCGCAGACGTCCTTCCCGACCACTGAGGAGACCAGGGCCCTGTGAAGAAGGCCGGAATTCTGAACCGCCATCTGGCGGGCGCCCTCGCCGAACTGGGCCATGGCGACGGCGTACTGATCTGCGACGCCGGCATGCCGATCCCGGCTGGCCCGCGCGTCGTCGACCTCGCCTTCGTGGCCGGGGTGCCGTCCTTCGCGGAGGTGCTGGACGGCCTGCTGGCCGAGCTGGCGGTGGAGGGAGCGACGGCGGCGGCGGAGATCCGGGAGGCCAATCCGGAGGCGGCGCGACTGCTGGAGTCGTCGTTCCCCGGGCTGGTCCTGGTCTCTCACGAGGAACTGAAGACGCTCTCGGCGGGCGCCCGCCTGGTGGTCCGCAGCGGCGAGGCACGCCCGTACGCGAACGTGCTTCTGCGCTGCGGTGTCTTCTTCTGACCGTTCAATGCGTCGCTGAGCCGCGACGCGTCGGGACACCCTCGCGGTCACCTGGCGGTGATCGTCTACTCGCTGATGGTGCGTACGTATGCTTGGCGTCTGAACTGGTCCCCAACTGCGTCGGGTCCGGTGCGGAGGGAGAGCGCTGACGTGCCGGGGAGTGACGAGCAAGATGTCTTGGACCGAATACGGCAAGGCCTCATCTATACCGAGTCCGAGGCAGCGTTTCAGGCCTCGCGGCGACGAACCGATCTCATCTTCGAGTACAACCACACCCCGCCGAGCGACGCTGACACGCGGAGGTCGCTGCTTGTCGCGATCCTCGGGTCGGTCGGAGAGCGCACTGTGCTGCATTCGCCGTTCAGCGCCGGCTTCGGAAGCAACGTCCACATCGGCAATGACTTCTTCGGGAACGTCAACCTCGCATTCGTCGACGATGTCGATATCCGCATCGGGGATGATGTCATGATCGCCCCCAACGTGACGCTTACCACGACGGGGCACCCTGTCCACCCGGCGCGTCGCGTTGACTTCGCGCGGTTCTCGGAACCGATCTTCATCGAAGACAAGGTGTGGATCGGCAGCAACGTCGTCGTCCTGCCGGGGGTCCGTATCGGTTACGGATCGGTCATCGGCGCCGGCAGCGTTGTCAGCAGGGATATCCCGCCCATGGTGGTCGCGGTCGGGACGCCCTGCAGAGCACTCCGTCCCATCACAGATGACGATCTGACCACTCGAACATTCGCCGTCGACTAGAGCCTGTTCGCCGCTCTGGAGGTCGCAACGGGAAAATTGACCGTCTGGCACGGCCAGGTTGTCGACCGGACAGTCATGCGAGCGACGGCCACCGGTCGGCGGCCCACTCCAGCCAGCCCGACCACCCAGGAGGCGGACCGCCAACCTCCTGCCCATCGAGTTCCGCGGCGTCGGGCTCCTCGAACAACGTTCTCCAGTGCACGAGGTCCGCCTCGCTCATCGGGAAGGTCCGATCCGGGGTGGTCGACCGGCGATGGGCGATCCGAGCGCGTTGGGTCTCATGGTCCACCGGCACGTACACAAGGCGACAGGACGCACCCACAGACTCCACCAACCAGCGGATCGCGGACCTCTCGTCACGAGACCAGCAGCCGAAATCCAGGACGACGTTGGTTCCAAGCCTCAGTGCCTCCAGAGCCAGCGAGAGCAGCCGTCCTTCCAGGACATCGCGCTTCCCGTCCGCCTCCGGCTCGCCGAACAGCGGCATCATCCACTCATCCGGCGTCAGCCGCAGCGCGCTGTGCTCCTTGGCCAGCTGCCGGGCCCTCGTGGTCTTTCCGGCCCCCGGCAGGCCGACCGTCAGGAACAACGTCGTCACAGCTGGATCTTTCAGGGAAACCAGATGGGAGCCGGCGACCCCCGGCGGACTATTCACCCTGAGGACACCGCACGCAGCAGCCTGAGCTGGCCGATCTCAGCGACGTTCTTCATGAGTTCGGCATTCACCCAGCCGGCCATATGGGCAACGGTGTGCTCGGGGTCGTTCTGCCATGGAAATGGGGCGGTGACGTCCAGGTCAGCGTCGGTGAACCGGTCCAGCACCGTCAGCCAGTCCCCACGCAGGCCACGCAACCACTCGATGGCCGCCTTCCCCTCACCGGGCCAAGCGATCTCGGCTCTCTCACGAGGCGTCCGTCCCTGTGCGTGATCGATGGCCACGCTCCACCACCAGCCGATATGCCAGCTCACCCAGCCGATCGTCGGGACGGGAACGGGCTCGGGCTCAGTCTCCGCCCAGTCCGGCATCCACGTCCCTTCAGCATCCGGACGTACCGTCCAGCACAGGGGCGCAGGCTCCCACAGGAAGTCCTCGGGCTCCAGTCGCTCCAGGTGGTACTCGAACAGTGACCATGTCAGGTCAAACTGCCAGCGCAGCAAATCACATCGGGTTACGTGCATCGACTGACCTTCACACGTCGTCGCCCCGCTTGGACAACGATTAAGCCCCCGGACGAGGCCGCCGGCGCTGGAGCAACACCGCCGAACCCGGCACCGACCACGACGCCATGCGTACGGGCGATCAGTAGCCTTACCCCCATGGGACTGGACATCACTGTGATGACCGTTGACTGGTCATGGCTGGGGGAGGTGCCGCCCCGGGAGCGGCTGTCGCGGTTGAGGAATGCCTGGTACGCCGATGAGACGGGGCTGTGGGACCACGGCGCTCCGGTAGTCGAGGGCGACTGGGAGTGGCCGCGGGGGCCTGACAGCGCCTTCTTCGGCGTCTACGAGTTCCTGCGTACCTGCGGCTCGTTCAAAGCGCACTTCTGGGCCGGGCAGCGGTGGGAGTCCCTCCGCGACCATGCCGACCCGCTGGTGCGGACCGGGTTGGACACCTTGTTGCTCGGGCTGATCTGGGACGGGCCGGACGGTGAGGCGCAGCACACGGATCCGGGATTCTTCTACGACGACCCCGGAGTCTCGTACGGCCTGTTGGTCGCACGGTCGCCGGACAGCGTTCGCGAACTGGCCGCGACATGGGAGCGGGTACGGCCCCTGCTCGGCAGGTTGCGTGGGGCCTTCATCGAGCATGCCGCCGTTCCCGAGGCCTGGGTCGGTGACTTCGACGAGTTCACGGACCTGCTGGAGGACTGGGGCCGCGTCCTCACCGAAGCCGCCCGGCGGGGCTGGGGCATCGTGGGGTTGAGCGAATAGGGCACGACGGCCCGCTGCCCTGCCCGTGACCAGGTGTATCCGGTGGGCATGGTCGGGCGAAACCAGCTCTCGTCGAGGAAGTACAGGTCCCTCACACCCCGGTGTGCGTCCAGCGCCGCCGGCCCGGGCGGCCGGCTCCCGGGGAGGACAGCCACCTGATCTTCGTCACGGGCCACAAGGACGGCGCAGGACCACTTTCACGGTGACCACCCGACGGGAAGATCGAGGGGAAGTTGGACGAGCGCGGTGGTGCCGCTGTGTTCGTTCGGGAGCAACCGGACGCGGATGCCGTGCCGGACGCTCAGTCGGCCGACCACGAACAGGCCCATGCGCTGCGAGACCGCGGCGTCCACTGTCGGCGGGTCGGCCAGCTTGTGGTTGATGTCCGCGAAGTCCTCGGGGTTCAGGCCGATGCCCTTGTCGTGGATCTCGATCATGACCCGGCCGTCGGGCAGCCGGGTCGCGGTCACCCGGACCTTGGTCTGCGGCGAGGAGAACGCCGTGGCGTTCTCCAGCAGCTCCGCCAGCAGGTGCACGAGGTCGGTCACGGCCCGGCCGCGGATCTCCGTCTCCGGGACGCCGGACAGCTCGATGCGCTCGTACGACTCCACCTCGGACGACGCGGCGCGCAGGACGTCGACCAGCGGTACCGGCTGGTTCCAGCGGCGGCCGGGCTCCTCACCGGCGAGGGCGAGGAGGTTCTCGCCGTTGCGGCGCATACGGGTCGCCAGGTGGTCCAGCTTGAAGAGGTTCGCCAGCTGGTCCGGGTCGGCCTCGTTGTTCTCCAGGTTGGCGAGCAGGGTCAGCTGGCGCTCGATGAGCCCCTGGGTGCGGCGCGAGAGGGTGGTGAGCGTCTTACGGAGCATGGCATGCTCGGTGGCGAGCCAGACGGCGTGGCGGTGGACCTGGTCGAAGGCGCGGGCCACCTGGCCGATTTCGTCGCTGGTGTTGATGGGGATCGGCTGGACGCGGGTGTCGACGTCTGGCAGGCCGGTCCGCCACAGCTGCGCGATCAGTTCGGGCAACTGTTCCTCGGCGACTGCCAGCGTCGCGTCCCGTAACTGGCGCAGTGCCGCCGGCCTCCTCATCACCGAGGGCCGGATCTTTGTCACCTTGGTAGTGGCTTCCTTGATGATTTCTATGGCCTTCGCCTCGGCCTCTTCGAGCTGGGCGGCGACATCCCGGTCGGCGGCCAAGCGCACTTGCTCCGCTTCTCTGTGGACGCGCTCGAGATCCGCGCGGCGCTGCTCGGCGACGTCCGCCGCCTTGGCCATGCGCAGACGTTCTTCGCGGGCCTGCCGCTTCAGTTCTTCACGCGCGGCCAGCTCATGCGCGGCGGCGAGCTCCGCTTCAAGTTCCGCACAGCAACTCTGCGCGGCGTCGCGTTCTCGCACCGCTTCTTCCAGGGCCGCCTCCAGATCCTCGATCGTCTTGCGCAGTTGCTCGTACTGCTCTTCGAAGTCGGCCTTCTGCCGGCGGTGCAGTTCCAGCTCCACTCCGAGGCGCTGCCGGTCGCGTGCGCTGGCTGCCTCGATCTGCTGAATGCACCCCTCAAGTTCACGCATCCGGCGTTTCTGGTCGGAAACACTGATCCGAAGATCGTGAATCTGCAGCTCGGCCTGCTCCCTCTGCAAGATCGCGTCCTCCAGGCGGTCGCTGGCCATCTGCTCGCGGTACCTCGCGGGTTGCTTGGCCAGCAGCGCCTCTCGGTGCCGCTGGTAGACATGTCCCTGCAGTTCGGCGGTGACCTCCAGCCCATGGATCTTGCAGGCAGACTTCATCAGGACATCAAGGAACTGCTTCTGGGGAATGCGCTCACCCGCGAGGTAGCGGGAGATCGAAGCCGTGCTGAGGTGGTGGTAAGCGGCGAACTGGTGCGCCGACCTCCCCGTGGCCTGGAACAGGCCCCGCATCGTGAGAGCCAGATCGCGAACTTCAGGCGAGAGTTTGGGCGACAGGGGTTTGAAGCCCTTGAGGTCTTCTGCGTCGCCGAAGGGCATTTCCCCACCGCCGGCCCCGTGCTTCCCCACTGTTCCTCCTGCATTTTCGTATCGTTCGATGACAAAGGTTCCCACTCGCTGAGACAGCCGCCCGTCTCCTGGCGGTCTCCGAGGTCAGTCGACGAGAGTGTTGAAGAACGGAACGGTGAAACCGAAGGCCGTCACACCGGACAGGACTGCTTCGGCAGGGCCTACTCCGGCAAAGGTGGTCAGGATGCCTGCCCCGATGCCGCACAGGACGGCGAGCAGGAGAATCAGGGCCGACCGCGTGGTCAGCAGCGTACGGTTCACAGCAATCCCCTTGGATACGGTGGCGTATGACCGCCGGGGTCGTCGTCCTTGCCCCGCTGTACGGGGGTTCCAGCCTCAAAGGTGGTGAGGGTGTTGCGGAACGGGAACAGCGGCCGTTTCCACAGATGGGAACAGTCTCGGTGGTGCGGGTCTGTGTTCCGGCCGTTTTCCGGCTGGGCCCGTGCCCGTTCGCGATGTTCGCCGAGCCAGTGACCGCGAGCATCGCGATCTCGTTTTCCGACCGCGGCCGTGATGTTCGCCTTGTTGGCGTGCGGGTCGGTGCGGAGGAACTGTGACGCCGGGTCGAGAGTCCGGCGAGCATCGTCTCCACGGTCCGCTCCTTGAGCAGGTCCTCGGATGCGAACAGCTCCCAGGTGCGGAGCTTCGCCTCCTCGCCCGTGGTCGTCCGGGCCCTGGGCCGACGGGCCTTGACCTTGCGCCCCCCGGAGCACCACCTTGGCCTGCCGGGCGCCGTGGCGCTTCGCGCCTCGCTCCGGGTCGTGCTTGTCCTTCGGGCCGCAGAGGTGGATCAGCTCCTCCTCGATCAGCTCGCCCATGACCCGAAGGCGGCGTTCGGGACTACCTCCTGGCCGGGGCGGTCACCTTGATGCAAGATCCGGGCCAACTCGCCCTGCGGACGGCCGATCAGCGGATGACCTGAACGTCGGCGACAACGTCTTTCACCTCAACCACAACATCGCGCCCAGCGGGCGCTGAAAGCGATGAATTTGGCTGCGGATCGCAGTCTCAGCACTGTAACCAACCGATTGGAGTGGAGATGGGCAAGCTGAATCAGGTGGCCGACGGCGTCTGGGTCCGGCAGAGCGAGTGGGTCTGGGCCAATTCCATCGCGGTGCGCGGGGAGGATGGGTTGATCCTGATCGATCCCGGCATCGATGGCTCCGAGTTGAACCAACTCGCCGATGACGTGGACCGGCTCGGCATTCCGGTGGTCGGCGGGTTCTCCACCCATCCCCACTGGGACCACCTGCTCTGGCATCCCCGGTTCGGCGACGTGCCGCGCTACGCCACCCCCGCCGCCGCCCACGTTGCCAGTCAAGCCCGAGAGCGGGCGCAGGCGATGGCGGCGGAGAGCGCGTCCGGCATCCCTCTCGACCTGGTCGCGCTAGTCACCCCGCTGCCCGCGGACGGCGGACCGGTGCCGGGCGAGATCATCGAGCATCAGGCGCACGCTGTCGGCCACGCCGCGGTCCTCCTCGCGGACCGTGGCGTCCTGCTCGCCGGCGACATGCTCTCCGACGTCCTGATCCCGCTCTTCGACTTTCGCCAAGACGATCAGGTGGGAGCCTACGAAGCCGCGCTCGACCGGCTGGGTGAGGCCGCCGGGCACGTCGATGTGGTGGTCCCCGGCCACGGCGCCGTGGCCGAAGGTCCCGAGGTGGCGGCCCGCCTCGCCGCCGATCATGCCTACATCGACGCGCTCCGGCGAGGAGAGGAACCGGTCGACGCGCGTCTGGGGCCGCATGCGGACTGGCTCTCCGGCCCTCACCGGTCGAACCTGGAGCAGGCCCGAGGGCGGTAGGGCCCGGGGGCTCCTGGCGGGTCTGCCGGATCGACACCCTGTGGGCGTCCCGGCTCCTCCTAGCCCGGATCTTGAGAAAGCCATCAACTGTGAGTCGACGGAGCGCTCACGGGGAAAACGATGACTGTGTGCTCGTCGAAGGCCGCGCAAACGGACCCGTCTTTGGCCCTGACGGCCAGCCGCAGGGCCAAAGACGGGCAGGCTTCGCGGGTGGCTCCCGGGCGCCGAGGTTTGCGAGCCGGGACTCGCGCGGTGACAACTGCGCCAGTCCCGGCAACCGATCTGGAGACCGGTGGTCCCAAGACAAGCCGCCACCCGGAGCCACTTCACAACGCCTGATCTTCACAAAACACCCGCGAACTGGGGCCAGTTGGAGTCGCCTTGGTGGGGCCGCTGAACGCCGCCCCAGCCACTACCGTCTGCTGCCGGCCTGACGGCCCGGCCTCACTTCAGGTGCCGGGCGAAGAACCGGGTCCCGTCCTCCATCTCGGACCGCGGGACGCCGGTGTGCCCGCCGAGGTTGGCGTGCAGGGACTTCTCCTTGGAGCCGAAGGCGTCGAACAGGTCGAGGGCCGCCTGCCGGTCGTTCCCTTCGTCGTCCCACTGCAACAGGACCCGCAGCGGAATGGTGACTTGGCGGGCCTCCTCAAAGATGGCGGCGGGGACGAAACTCCCGGCGAAGAAGCCGGCAACCGCGATGCGCGGCTCGACCACCGCAAGGCGGATGCCGATGGAGATCACTCCCCCCTCGAACCCGACCGGGCCGCCGATCTCCGGCAGCGAAAGGAGCGCGTCCAGGGCGGCCTGCCATTCCGGGACCGCCTTTTCGACCAGCGGGAGGACGAGGGCGTCGACGATCTCGTCGCCTACCGGCTCGCCGGCCTCCATCGCCCGGCGCAGGTCGGCGCGGGCCTGCTCGGCGGCGGCCCAACGGGGCCGGTCACCGCTCCCGGGGAGCTCGATGGTGGCCGCGGCCCAGCCGTACTCCGCCGCGTAGTACCGGGCCCGCCCCGCCAGCCGGGGGTACATCTTGCGCAGTCCGAGGGGAGGGTGGCCGATCAGGATCAGCGGCGCCGGTGCGGATGCGGATGCGGGCGTCCACAGGATGCCGGGAATCTCGCCGAGGGTGAATTCGCGCTCGAGGACGCCGTCGTCGAGGTGCTGTTCAGAAGTGAATTGCATGGTCGTGCCTTTCGGGAGTGCTCATGTACGGCGCTCCCGGACGACCTATCGCCCGACCGTGACCCCGGAGGAGAGCACCCATGTCGATACGTTCACGGGTACCACCTCCTGGTTCTCTCGCACGGCCTCCGGAAAAGTAGCAGTGGTCGCCGTGGTCTGCCAACGGGTTTCGCGGAGGCTCCGTGGCCGGATGCCACGGAGCCCTTCGCCTAAGGGCCAAGGCCGTGCAGTTAAGGGCTTCGGGCCTGTGACGTGATCGCAGCGTGGCGAAATCGCCCACTACGCAGAGCTACTTGGGGTCTCATCGCAGCCTCCACGGCCCGTGACGACCGCGACTTCAGCGGCCGAGGACTTGAGCACGGAGAACTTCACCTTTCAGGAGTCTGCTGGTCGCACGACGCACCGACGAGGACGCCCGATCGAGTGGAACGACGCAGAAGGGCGGGCGTCATCGCGAACATGTCCGCTACGTTGAGAGCCAGGTCAGTGGTCATTGAGCAGCACTCCTGGCCGGAAAACGTCAGGAAACAGATCCGTGGACCTGGCCGTTTGCCGTGCTCTGTGACGAGCGGTCACCCGTCGACTGGACTGTCTCGGCGGACGTGCTGTGCAGGATCGGGGAGCCCGCTCTCCTCCCGCTGGCAGAGGCAGCCGCGTCGGCGGACTCACCGGAAGTGGCAAGGAGGGTCGGGTGGGCACCGGTACGACCGAAAGCGGCCGATCCGGGGGTGTACGGGCCGCTGCTGAAGCCCCCGAACCCGAGGCCCGGCAGAGAGCGGTCTGGGCCTTCACGGCGATCGGTACCGGAACCGTTTCCGAGTTGCAGCGACTGCGGCAACAGTCCACAACCGCTCCGTGTGCGGCCTCAGGGACGGACCCAAACCCCTCCATGTCCGAGAATGGACCTGCCAGGCTGCGGGGCCGTCCACGACCGCGACGACAACGCGGCACACAACACCCTGGCTGCGGGACGGGCGGACAGGCTGAACGCCTCGCAGAGCGCAGGTAGGACCAGGGCGATCAAAGCATCCGTACCTCGGCCTCGGGGAGTTTTCCCCACCAGTGGTGGTAGCGGCTGTAGACCACGGCCTCGCGGTCGCTGAGGAGGGTCATCAGGGACTGGGCCTCCGCGGCGAGTCCGTCCCAGGTGGCGGGTGACAGAGGGTGGAAGGCCGTGGCCTCGATGCCGCCGTCCACCGGGCGCCACACACCGGCGACATGGCCGTCCACCAGCAGGGTGGGCAGTACGTCGCCGTTGCGCCGGATCACCAGAGGGCGGTAGGCCGGGGGTATTACCCGGCTGCGGTCGGCGTAGGCCAGCAGAATGCTGTCCCACATGGCCATGAGCCGGGGAGGGGCGGGGGTTTCGGCGGGCGGCCGGGAGGCGCCCGGGAGGTCGAACAGCGTGCCGCCGTCCGGGCCTTGGAGCTGCTCGACGGTGCCGTCCAGAGTACGGAGCGCCGCGCGGACGGGTGCCCGCTGCACCATGGCGAACTGCGCCACGTCCGCGACCGACGCGGGCCCGAACCCCGCCAGATAGCGCAGGATCAGGGTCCGCAGCGCCTGAGGCTCCACCGCCCGGTCCGCGGGCACGGGCCCGGTTCCGGCTGCGACGAAGGACGGCCGGAGGCCGAAGGACCATGGCGCGTCCGTCGGGGCGTGGAGCAGCGGCGCGTACGCCTTCAGCCCCCACCACGCCGCGTCCTTCTTCTCGGCGCCGAGCCGCTCCTCGGCCCACGCCTGCATCTGTGCCGAGGTCCGCGGCCGACGGGCGAAGGCCAGCAGCTCCGGCACCAGCTCGTCGGCGTCCGCGGGGGTCAGCCCCGCGAGGGCGAAGCGGGCGCCGAGCCGGGAGGCGTACAGCGTGGGCTGCATCGCCGCGCGGAAGACCGGGTAGTCCTCGGCGTGCACGGCGTGCAGGGTGATCCGCATCAGGGTCGCCTTGACCACCGAACGTCCGGTGAAGGCGACGTCGAGCTCGGCCGGAGCGAAACCGGTGAGCCGGTTCCACAGGGCGAGGTACGGCGAGGCCGGGTGCTGTGCCTGGAGCGCGACCACGCGCCGTACTCCGTCGGGGACGGTCAGCGGCTCGCGGTCCAGCAGCAGCTGGCGGCTGAGGGTGGCTCGGTTGAGTTCGGGCGCGGTGATCATCACAGCCCAGGATTCTGCCCTGTCCCGCACCCGTCAGCCTCCGTCAACCCCGACCTCGGCATCCTGCTGCGCGACTACACCGACCACACCGACTTCACCGATGACATCGACGGCACCCGGATCATCTACTTCGTCACCGCGCTGCGCACCGTCGTTATCTCCGGTTGCGGCGCGTTCTCTGCAGGTCGGGTTGACCTGGCAGCGTAAGGGACGTTAGGCATGTAACCGGTGTCGCTTGAGCAGGACAACTGTCATCGGCCGACTTGGCGGACTCCCGTGCAGGCCAGGACGACGCTGGCATCCTCGGCGAGGAAGAGCATGAAGGCCCAGGTTCTGTCTGGCGTGAAGATGCAGCCGATTCGCAACGGCGCCGTGCCGTACTGGGTGAGGATGCCGAGGGTGGCTGACAGGGCGAGTGTCTCGGTGCCCCGTTTCCTTGCGCGCCGGTGGCGAGCCGCGTAGATGTTGGCAAGTTGCTGACCGGGGACGTTGCCGTCCCAGATGACGAAGTCGCCTCCGCCGAGAAGTGCTGCCTTCGCTGGTTCGCAGGCTGTGGTCTGTCCGTTGAGCATCTCGGCCAGGTCTGCCCGGTTCATCTGCCCCTCCCTGCCCTTGGTGTCGGAGCTGCACTCAGTCGTTGTAGTGGAGCCTCTGGCGGGTCCAGAGAGTGAGGTCGCTGCTGGTGGCGACGGCCAGGGTGAGGCCGGAGGGCGAGAATCCGGCGGTGCGGAGTTCTGAGAGTGCGGGATGTGGCGTTCTGCCGGTCTTGTCATCGCTCGATGGTGTGACGTTGGGGCATCGCTGCCGGTCAGGAGTTCGGGGTTCGCTTGGGTTGTGGCATGAGCATGTTCAAGCCGTACCCGAGTGATCTCACAGATGAGCAGTGGGAGCTCGTCGAACCCGTGATCACGGCATGGAAGGCCCGGCATCCGTCAGTCAGCGGGCATCAGGGGAAGTACGCGATGCGGGAGATCGTGAACGCGATCCTCTACCAGAACCGCACGGGTTGTCAGTGGGAGTTCCTGCCCCATGACATGCCCCCGCCCGGAGCGGTGAAGTACTACTTCTACCTCTGGCGCGACGAGGGCACCGACCAGGACGTTCACGATCTGCTGCGCTGGCAGTTGCGGGAGAAGCGGAAGCGATTAGCCGACCCGAGCCTGGTGGTCCTGGACACGCAGAGCATCCACGCCTCCGTCGGAGTCCCGGCCACGACGACGGGCCGGGATGCCGCGAAAAGGGTGCCGGGCAGGAAGAGATGCCTGGCCGTGGACGTGTTGGGCCTCGTCATTGACTGCGTCGTCCTGCCCGCCTCCGCGCACGAGAACACCGCCGGCATCGCCCTGCTGGACGGTGTCGCCGTGCAGTGCGACACGGTGAAAAAGGCCCTGGTCGACCAGGGCTTCAAGAAGAAGGTCGTCGAGCACGGCAAGAAGGTGGGCATCGACGTCGAGATTGTCGAGCGCAACCCGGACGACAAGGGCTTCGTTCCGAAGGCCAAGCGGTGGATCGTGGAGCAGACGAACGGGATCCTGATGTTCTACCGCCGTCTCGTACGCGACTACGAACACCGGCCCGCCTCCTCCCGCTCCCGCGTTCTGTGGGCGATGACTTCCGTCATGAGCCGCCGCCTCACCGGCCGCACCATCGCCTCATGGAGGACCGCATGAGCGAGAACCCACAGGTCAAAGCCATCCTGGAACACATCGAGACCCGCGAGCGCGAACTGGCCGACCAAGCCGGGCAGTTCCGGGCCCGCATCGAAGAACTCACCCGGCAACTCGGCGAACTCGACGCGGAGAGCGAGAACCTGCGCATCACCCGCAAGACCCTCCTCACTCTCCCACTGCCCTCACCCGCCACCGGACCGGACCGCCCCGACATCCCGGACCACCCCGCCTACCAGCAGATCCTCACCGCCCTGGCCGACGCCGGCCGGCCGATGCGCGCCCGCGACCTCTGTCAGGCCCTCGACCTGCCGATCCTCCCGAAGAACACCGAAGGCATCCGCTCCAAACTGAAACGCCTGGTCAGCCGGGGCATCCTCATCGAACCCGAACCCGGCTTGTTTGCCCGCCCCGACGCATGAGGGCCACCCCCCATCCGCGACCAGCGGTCCTTCCCCAACCTCAACCACGAAACGGACAAGAGCTTACGTTCCGCACTCTCATAAGCGGTCGTGCTCGCAAACGGGGCGGGATCGCCTGCTCGGTCCACCACATGGAGGCGCATCGTGCACGGCCTCACGCTTCCGTTTCATCGTGACTAATGGTGACGTCGGGTACTGGAACTGTCCGAATGCTTCTGTGATCAGAGTGGGGTGAGGACCATGAGGACCTCGTCGCGGGTGTCGTCGGGTGCGAGCCGGAGGGCTTCGGGCCAGCGACCGATCTCACGCCATCCGAGCCGTCCGTAGAATTTCTCCAACCCCTCGCCTCCCCTGGCGGCGAGATGCAGCTGTTCCAGCCCCAGCTCATCTCGGGCGATCTTCCGGAGCTTGTGGGCGAGGGCGACGCCGATGCCTCGTCCACGCCAGTTGGGATGGGTCTGGAGACGGTGAACGGTGCCCCAGTGTCCGACGAGCCGGTTGGGGTCACGGTTGAGGATGACCCATCCGGCGAGGATGCCGTCGGTCTTGGCGATGAGGAGTCGGCTCCGCTGTGGGTTGAGACGGCCGAGGAGCTTGTCTGCGACAGGCGCGACGTTGTCCTCACCGACAGGTGGGAACGGGAATCCGGCGGCGCCGCCCGTGTTGGTGACTGCGATCCAGCAGTCGATCAGCTCTTGTCGGAGTTCGGGGGCGATGTCGTGCGGATTGGTGATTTGGACGAGGCCGAGGATGTTTTCGTGCGGCATGAGAAGGAGCGTGTCAGAAGGGTCTGACACGCTCGCTGTGATCAAGACTCTTTGGTTCGTCGGCTGACTTCGGCGGCGTAGGTGGCCCAGTCGCCCGCGGAGGGACGTTGCCAGGCGACGGCGACGTCGGTGTGGATGCCCAGGGTGCGGGCGAGGATCGCGGCCGGGATCTCGGTGGCGAGTTGGAAGAGCGCGGTGCTGCGGGCCTGGTTGCGTCGTCTCCTGCGTGGAGGCCTGAACCGCACCGGCCGCCACCCGGCGCGACATCAGCCCGCACTACCTGCCACAGGCAACCTGATCACCCCGCGGACTGGGCCATCGCACCGAGGTCCTGCCAACGGCGTCACTCCAGCTCGAACTTGCCAGGCATGGGGTTCACCAGGTTCCCTCTGCCGTCTTGTGTGTGACGGCCTCCTCCCGCTCAGCGGACAGTTCATCGACTGGGTCTGTCGTTTGGTCGTGCGGTCCTTCCGACCGCCTCGGCTCCCCAGCTTCCCGCTCCGGGCGTTGGCTCGGAGCGGGAAGTCGGGGAGCCGCTCGGCGCCTTGTCAGGGCCGGACGTAGGGCCGAGTCATGATTTCCATGTTGTGGCCGCCCGGGTCGTCGAAATACGCGCCGCGACCGCCGAAGAGGCGGTTGATCTGGCCGGGCTCGGTGTGGCTGGGGTCGGCGTAGTAGGTGACCCCGACCGCCTTCAGGCGGGCGATCATGGCGTCGAAGTGCTCGTCGGGCACCAGGAACGCGTAGTGCTGCGGCTGGATCGGCTCGTCACGCTTCTCGTAGTAGTCGAGTGTCACGCCGTTGCCCAAGTCGACGGGCAAGAACGGCCCGAAGGGTGCGCCGACCTTCAGACCCAGGATTGCGGCGATGAACTCGGCCGACAGGTGCCGGTCCGTAGCGTAGACGGCAGTGTGGTTCAGCTGGACGGCGATCGTCGGCAGCTCAGCGTCGTGATGGCGCTGCTCATCATGTGGCATGTGTGGACGTGTCTCCGAGTCTTGGATCCGCTGTGGGAGCGCCGCGTGTGGGCGCTGGGAGGAAAGACAGGGAGAAGTGGGCGGGGCTCTTGCCCGCCTCGCGCTCACGCCAAGGCCGGGGGCCTCACTCGTGTATGGCCTATGGCCGACCCGGCAGTCACCTGACCGACCCTAATGCCCCACCGTGCGCCGCGGCAACGCTTGGCTCCTACTGGCGGGGCCGGAGGGCTGCCGGCTTGGTCCACCAGGCGTTGAGGCGGTGGAAGTTCATCGCGGTGGCCGTGAACTGATGCTGGAGCCGGGCCTTGGCCAGGCCGCGATATCGGCAACGCCGCAGCCCGAAGGCTCGGACTCCTTGGGAAATGGTGCCTTCGACGCCGGCCCGAAGGGTGTACTGCTCTCTCCACTCCTGGGTGTCTTCCCGGGCTCGGGCCTGCTGGATCGCCTCCGCAGCGCTCATGTGGTGAGCCTCGCCGATGGTCTCCCAGCTGATACCGCGGATGCGCTCGGCAATGACCGTGCTCGTGAGGCCCCTTCGGGTTCGACGGCCGCGAACGGTTCATCAGCACACTGATCTGGGCCGCACTGGTGGGCGCAGGAGAGTGGTGCGACGGAGGAGGAGCTGCATGAGATTGTCGCCGCCGCCAAAACCGAGTCCTATTTCGCCGAATGGGCGCGTCCGCGCCCGGCTTGCCGCCAGGAGTACGACGAACTCCCCGACGGCAGCCACGAGACCGGCATCATCGAGTGGACCTGCCCGAGCCTGCCGGTCGTCTCGCGCACGGCACTACTACGCGCAGGGTTGCCCAGCGCCTCGCAGATGGGCGCGATGGTCCCAGCCGGTCCGCTCCCGGTCTGAGCCTTCCGCGATCGTCGCGTTTCTGTTGGCCTACGGGACGCGGGCCCCGCGGCCACCGTCAGCCTTCACCAACGGGGGTGGGGATCGCAGTGCGACCCCCACCCCCAGAACCAGCATGGACCAGGCTCGCCGGAAGCACGGCGGTGAGGTGGGGCCACCATGTGGGGTGTGCCTGCAGCAGGTCACGCAGGACCGGGCTGTTCTCCACGGTATGTCGGCAGTAGTCAGCCCAGGGCGCGGCGCTGGCGCTGTCGGGGACCTTCTCGTGGACGTGTACGCCGCTACTCATAACGTCAGCCAGCAGTTCGGCGATGGTTATGATTTCGTCGCGCTCATCCGCTTGTTCGGGCAGTGGCTTGTCGGCGTAGAAGTACCCGCGGATGCCAGGCCGTTCGAGCATCAGGATGTGCACCTCACGCAGCGAGCGGAGCACCATGTCGTTCGCTGAGACGGCAGCTACCGCATTGCTGATCTTGGTCTGCTCGGTGGCCGCGTGCGTTTGATCGGCAGCGGCATGGGTCTGCTCCGCCGATGCTTTCGTCTGCTTGGCCAGGTAGAACACGGACCACGCGGACACACCCAGCGCCAGGGCGGCCACTAAGGAGCCCACCGCTTCGGCTGATACCCCACCCATGACGCTCCCGCCCTCCGCTCAGCAGTGGCGGGACAGTATCGCAGTAGGCCTCGTCGCGGCGTGGAATCTCATTGATCCCCGGACACGGCCTAGATGTATTGATCACGAACGTTGTTGACAGTAATGGGATGCCAGACGATCGGGAGGAGAGCTGCCCTGGGCGGCGGCGCAGCGCCGTGGTGTGAATCGGTTGATCGGTCGGTTCCTCGTACCGCGGTTCCAGTCGCGTTGGGCTGCACCGGTGTCCGGTGACAGCAAGGTTGGATCCGTGCCACCGGACATTGAGAACGAGCCGCTGCTCAGCACAGGAGAAGTTTTCCAGGGGCTCGGCCCTCGAAGACCGTGACGAGCCAGTTGGAGACGGTGGGGCCGTATTCTCCTCGGGCGGCTTCCACCTTGCCGCGCGATATAAGCGCGGCTCTCCGGGTGGTAGCGGGCGAGGTTACGTTCGAGTTGGCGGACTGTTTCTGGGTGGCCGAGCCGACTGCGGGAGGTCGCGTGATCGCGCCACTCGACTCGGTAGTCGTGTCCGGACCGCCTGGGCCGCCGGCGAGAGCATCGGCGAGGGCGTCAAGGCTGCGGCCGAAGTAGCCGTAAGGATCACCGAAGGCATCGGCGTACACCTGCCAGAAGTCCTCAAGCGTGTGGATGCGGGTTCCGTCCGACACGTGGGTCGTCGTCACGCCGGAAGCGTAGATTGATCAAGGTTCGATGGCACGCCCTTAATCTTTATTGCCACGGGACAACCAGTGTCCTGTGCCATCGAACCTTGCGCCATCATTGCTGCCATGGCCTTACAGCGATGCGACAGATGCGAACTGATCATCGGGCAAGGGTGCGACTGTCCCGCGGACGGAAGCAGTCCTCGACAGGCAGACGGGGCGATTGCCGCTCCGCGCGCCCCAAGGGACTTCATCCTCGACAGAATCTTGGTCTCGCCTCAGGGCTACGCACATATCCCAGGTGCCTGCATCCACTACGTGGTGTCGCCCGAAGACGCGGCATGGGGATGGATTCCCAACCCACCCCCAGGACAGTGGACAGGGATCAGTGAACGTCAGCCGGCACAGGCCACGGCAGGCAACACTGGACTGAGCGCCAAGAGACGCTGCCCGGACTGCGCACACTTCCTTGGCCTGCCCTGACAGCTCACTCAATGTTTGATCGCGGGGAATGGGAGTGTGCCCATGGCATGCGTTCGAATAGTGCGACCATTCGGACGCTGCTTCCGAGGCCTCCGGAGGTCTGCGTACAGCCGCGCTTTCACCCGGCTCGCCGGGCCCCCGCCGCAGCACTGCCCGTCGGTCCGCTCGGCCACGGTTTGCTCGGCGATGAACCCGGTGGCGCGCGCTGCCGCACAGTCCGCACTGCCGTCGGCATCCGTTCTGGTGGCAGCCTCGGAGGTAGGGCTCCAGGCTGGACGAGATCCCGGTGCGATCTGTCGCCGGGCAGGTTCGGTACCGGCGGGTGTGATCACGAGATCAGGGTGATGGCGCATGAGCCGGTCCAGCACCCGGGCCACGTAATGGATGTTCCCGTAGTAGGGGGCGGAAAGTGCTGGTCATGCTGCTTATGCGTTTCGTCCGGCCGACTGCTACCTTCCGGATGCATGAACGACAGCGTGTATGTGGGCAATGCGGGTGGGGACGCCGCCTTGGACCGGGGATGGCTGCTCGGTCATTTCAAGGACGTCTCCGACCCACGGCACAGCGAGGCCGTTGAGATCAAATGGGGCGTCCATCCACAAGGCGACGAGCGCGCGCAGTGGGTGACGGGCGAGGACCGTACAGCCCTGTTGGTCCTCATCAGCGGTCGCTTCCGGGTGGAATTCCCGGAGCGCAGTGTCGTTCTGGCGCGGCAGGGGGACTACGTCGTGTGGGGCCGGGGCGTGGACCACTCCTGGCACGCGGAAGAGGAATCCGTTGTGCTGACAGTTCGCTGGCCATCCGTCCCCGGCTACAAGGTGATTGACAAAGACGACCATGCGGGCTTGCTCGCGTGACGCCGTGGTGAGTGCTGGTCATAGCCACTCGATGATGACTGCGACCGATGGCGGGGCCTGGCCACCCGCGACGAGAAGGCAGCCACCGTCTGCCGTGCCGGACTTCTCCGTACCGACATCTTCACCTCCCGGTAGACCGATAGCTCGAACGAAAGACCTAAGCTCCGGTGGGTGACGCTCTACTTCGATCCCCTGACGACCCTCGGCAACGACCGCGAGGCCTTTCGGGGCCGTTGGGAAGACCGCTTGTGGCTCAACGTGCCGGGGCCCTTCTACGGCGGCGAGACCGATACCTGCTGGACGGGACGGCTTTCAGCGCCTGCCCATGTTCTCTACGGGGGCCAGTACCTCACCGAGTACGTCTGTCGTCAGCCCAGAACGCCTGCGGAGACGGCCCTGCTGGTCGAAGCCGCAGACGACGACCCGCTCCTCGGGTACGGCTGTGACGGCGACGCACGATGGACTGTGGATACGGTCCGGGAGTGGTGGCGCGACCGTGGCCGGATCACGCAGTACCTGTCCGACCGGAGGAGCGCGTGGGACGAGATCGATCCCGCACGGGGCCAGGGCATAGCCGGCGCCGTGCGCGACTTCGAGTCCTACATCGCCGGTGGGCTTGCAACTGACCTGCGGGTCTACCTCTACTGGCTGGACGAGAGACGGTCACCCACTCCCGATGACCGGTTGCCCGAGCTGTAGCCGAGAAACCACGCGGCAAAGCCCTGGCAGTGGGGTGCCCGGGGTGTCGACCACGAGCTGGCGCTTCCTGGCCGTTGATGCCGTTGATGCCGTTGATTACCTTCTTGGAGTCGTAGCCGCGTGACTTCTTCTTGACGACCACGGTGGCACCGCGTTCAGGGTCTTACCGCAGGCCAGACGGACGCGACGGAGCTGGTCGCGGATGACACCGAGCACAACGCCGACCGTCGCCCAGTGATCGTCGACGAACTCCTCACTGACGAGCCTGACCTCGGCGAGACCGGCCATGACCCCTCGTGGCTCCCGACGTAGGACGAGGCGGGTCCGGGTCACCGCGGTCGGTCCCCGATTGGGTCGCCGGGAAGAACACCTCCCTCCGCCCAGGATTTTCCCGTTGCTGAGATGCTACGGAGCACTACCGGGCGTGTCGTTGCCGGACCCGCCGTGATGAGGAGAGTGGGCGAGGTCAGTTGGCGGGTGCTTGGTAGAGGCCCCGGCCGGCGCGCTGGGCCCGTGATGTGGCGACGAGGCGGTCGAGTGTGCTGCGGACGGTGTTGATGTCCTTGGGTGTGTCGTCGCGGCCCAGGGCCTCGGCGACATCACGGGCTCGGACCGCTTTGCCGCCGGATTTCGAGAGAATGGCCATGACCTGCTCGGTCAGACCTCCGCTCTCCGCCGGGGCCGCAGCGCCTGTGGTGCTCTTCGCTGCCGTGGTCTTCACCGGCTTCACTGGCTTCACCGGCTTCGCTGTTTTCGGCGCTTTCGCAGGCTTCGCGGACGCCGCCTTCTTCGCCGGACGGCTGCTCTGCTTCTGCCCTCCGCCCTTCTTCGCAGGCGCCCTGCGACGGGTGGTTGACGCGCGGGTGCCGGAGCGTCCAGGCGTGGCTGGGGACGTGTCGTCGGTTGCGTTGGTCTCCTGTGCCGTTACCGGCGGTGCGGGAGAATCGCTGACCGTCTCGGCATCGGCCGAGGAGGCGGGCGGAGGCACGGTTTCCGTGTCAGAGAGGGACACTCGCAGTTGGGCGGTGCCGGACAGAGCCTGCAGTGCCGCGAGTGCGGTGCGCACCGAACTCAGCCGGTCGGTGACCGAGGCGAGTTCCTTCTCGAGCGTCTGCTGGTGCTCTTCCAGGCGAGGAAGTTCCTCCTCCAGGAACGCTGTTGTGGCGGTAATGCTTTCTGGCGTATTGGCTGTCGTGGTCACGGGATTCCCTTCCGTCCAGGTCACCGCGGCTGTCTCGTGTCAGTGACTATGTGGTGCAGGGTACGGCCACCAGCCGAAAAAGGGCATTCTGTCCGCGTAAGAGACCCCGAGCCCGCAGTGGCCGACGGGTCAGCGTGCAGCGGCCAGGTGGGGCCAAACTCATTTCCAGATCATGGCCCCACACACCTCTCGGTGGGGCGGCTAATGAGGCCCGTCGTGTCGAGGAGAGACCGACCGGCTGGGGACGTGGGCCCAGACAACTTTCCCTGGCCTGTCCACAAGGGGCGTGTAGCCCCAACTGAGGCTGAGGGCGTCGACGACGCGCAATCCGCGGCCACGGAGTATGAGGGGTGTGCTGGGCAGGAGCCGTGGGGGAGTGGGAGAGGGGTCGGTGACGGCGCAGAGCACGCTGCGAGATGTGCTGGACAGGCCGAGCCAGGCGTCTTCGCCGTTCGTGATGTCTGCGAAGGCGTGGCATACGGCGTTGGTGACGAGCTCGTTGGCGACCGCGACAACGTCCGGGATCGTGATCTGCCCGCCCCAGGAGCCAAGGGTGCGGCGGATGAATTTCCGTGCCTGGAGCGGGGTGCCGAGGGCGGGCGGGAGGCGCTGGGCGGCGAAGTAGGGCGTGGTGAGCCCCATGGCCAGGCCCCAGTCGGTCTGACTGGGCCGGCGGTGCGCCCCCATCATCGGCTCCCTTGCTCCTGCCCTGGTCAGGGCGTCGCTTGTCCCGATACTGAGGGCCCGGGCCCCTGCCCAATTAAACATTGCAGAGAACCCTTTCGGGGGACTTCGCTGCCAGAGCTCCGTAGCTAAGCTCCTCACTACCCCGTCATGCAATTGCATATGGCATTGCATAGGCATGGCACGGGGCGTGGGTGAAGCGGAGTACGAGAAGAATGAGGGGTTCGACATGCAGTACGACAACGGCGTCCCTGCACACGACATCCAGGGCGTGGTCTGGACCAAGAGCAGCGCCAGTATCGGAGAAGGCAACTGTGTGGAGGTGGCACGCCTTGAGGAAGGCGCTGTCGCGGTCCGCAACTCCCGGTTTCCTGACGGGCCGGCACTGGTGTACACCGCCAGTGAAGCAGCGGCGTTCCTCGCGGGCGCCAAGGCTGGGGAGTTCGACCACCTGGTCGGCTGAACCGGCGTGAAGGGATGACTTGTTCCGTCGGACGTGCGGGCACCGTTCTGGAAGACTGAGAGCGGTGTCCGTCTTCCGCAGGAGTCCGCATGTCCGTCGGCCCCGTGTCGCAAGATCCTTTTCCCGAGGCTTCAGTGACGCCTCTGCCCAAGCAGGCGAAGCCCGAGGCGGCGGCGCGTCTTCTGGGTGAGGAACTGCGGCATCTGCGCCTGGAGCGGAATCTGACACTGGAGGCCGTGGGTAAGGTCATCCGCGCGTCCGCGTCCAAGATCAGTCGCTTGGAGCGGGGCATGCACCCGCCGCGGGAACGAGACATCTACGACCTCGTCCGTTTCTTCCAGCTCGGCCCCGAAGAGGAAAGAGTGATCGACGCGCTGCTGCGCCAGGCGCAGTACAGCGCCTGGTACAAGCAGTACAGCGACGTGACGCCCACCTACCTGAAGCGTCTGATCGGTCTCGAAGGCTCCGCGCACGCGATCTACACCTACGAGAACCATGTCGTGCCCGGCCTGTTGCAGACGCCCCAGTACGCACGCGCGGTGGTCGAGGCGGCACTGCCGCAAGCCCCGGGCAACGAGCGGCGGGTCGAGCTGCGGATGGGCCGGCAAGAGCTTCTCCACTGTGACCAGTGTCCCCAGGTCGTCGCGCTTCTCGACGAAGGCGTTCTGCGGCGGCCCGTCGGCGGCTATGAGGTGATGTGCGGCCAGCTCGAGCACCTCTTGGAGGCCTCAGACATCCAGGGGATCAACATCCGCATCGTCGAGTTCGAGGCGTCGGCACTGGCATCGCCGACCTACCCGATCACGCATCTGCGCTTCAGTGACGGCGGCCCCTCGGAGGTCGTGTACGTGGAGCACATCGACAGCGCGATATATCTGACCCGTCCCTCCGACGTCGAGCGCTACCGGCACGTACTGAACCAGCTGGCGTACGTCGCCGCCCCGCGCGAGCGGAGCAAGGAGCTGCTGCGTGGCGCGCTGAAGCGCTACCGCAAGATGGTGCCCGCAGGCCCGCAGGCTTGACCGATCACACCATGAGGGCGGCGGACACCGGAGGCTACAACTGGGCTACTCCGCCCCACTCTTCCCACTCCTCGGGCCGGCGCGGCAGCACCTCGCTGTCCGGGCGCCACTGAGTCACATCCACCAGCCCCGGCTCGATGATGTCCATGCCCGCAAGGTAGGCGGCCACCTCGTGTTTCTCACGGACCCGGCCCCAGCGCCCGTGCGTGGCCTTCTCCATCAGGTCGGTAACTCCCTGGCGCACATCGGCGCGGTCGCTGACCAGCTGGCACACCACCAGGAAGCTGCCCTCCGCAAGACGTTCGGCCACGCCGCGCACCAGCGCCCCGGGGTCGTCCCCGTCGGGAAGACAGTGCAGGACCGATACGAACAACGCCGCCGTCGGCTCAGTGCGTGAGATCAGACGCTCGACGTCTGGATGCCCGAAGATGTCGTCCGTACGGCGCATGTCCGCGTGGATCACCGCGGTACGGCCGTTTTCCTCCAGCGTGGTGCGCCCATGCGCGAGAACGATCGGATCATTGTCGACGTACACCACCCGGGAGGCGGGGTCGATGCTCTGAGCGATCTGATGCACATTGTCCTGGGTCGGCAGGCCCGAACCGTGGTCAAGGAACTGACGAATCCCCCGCTCCTTGGCCAGGTACCGCACCACACGCCGCAGGAAAGCACGATTGTTCAGCGCCAGCTCCCTGCTGCTCGGAGCCACCTTCAGCAGCGCCGCGCACGCCTTCCGGTCGGACTCGTAATTCTCGATGCCCCCCAGAAGCCAGTCGTACATCCGCGCCACGCTCGGTGTGCCGACGTCAATGATGTGAGAACCGGTGGATGCCGTCTCCCGGACCATGTGCGTTCCCCCGTGCCCGTAGACATATAGAGCCCGTCGCTGCGGTGACTGGACATGCTAGACAGCCGGTTACCGCCGGGCTAGAACACGAACGGGCGAAACACAGTGCAGAGAGAGAAATCGGGTCACGCCACGGAGAGAATCAGGGCATCGCACGCCACGTGCGACACGAGAGTCGCTCCTGGGCAGCCAAGGCGATCAGAGCGAACGCTGCTCGCCGCCGCGCGGGCAGCCCGCGCAGACGCCGAGCCCGCCACGGGACACCTGGAGGGCACCGCCCGCCGACAGCAGCCCTTGCACGACAAACGCATCGGTTCCCATGAGATCGGCGATCTCCTCAAGGGGCAGATCCAGCCGATGATGGAGGAGTTCGGCATCACTGGCCGCCCCGCCCGGAAGACAATGACCGGATACAGACACGTGGGCAGACACGGCCCGGAGCAGCAGGTGCCATGCAAGAGCCGCCGGCCGCGCACTGCGCAGCGCCTCACACCAGATCACGGCCAAATCATGCAAGGCGGCGTCAACAGCTTCCACCGCCGCCTGCCGGTCGCCGAGGCGCTCCACGGCATAGTTCTCGTAGGCGTGGCGGACGTGTTCACGAAACGCCCGGTAGTCCAACGGCATCGCGGCTACCGGCCGACCGCAGCGAGGACCGGACAGCAGCAGCTGAGCGAGAGGGGACAACGACACAGCCGGGTACACGACCAGTCCTTTCGAATGGCACCGAGTCGGCACGAAAATGCCGGTGCTGTGCGGGTCAGCCGTCCACAGGACGGACAAGACCACCTGCGGGGAAGACATCCTGCGAGGCGAGGAAGGCGTAGTGGACGTCCTCCCACAGCGGCCTGATATCGCCGGGTGCGGCTTGGAGCTGAGCCACCAGACGCGCCGTGGTGGGCCAGTCCGGAACCTGCTCACCACCAAGGACCGCGCTCGCCGTCTCCGGGTCCATGCCGGTGCCTGCACACAGGACAGCCGGGTCGGGACAGGCCGCCGCCAGGTACAGGCCGCGCAGCGCACCGTGCAGCTTTTCGGCCGCGGAGTCAACCGACTGCCGCGCACCGCCGGCCGGCCCCTGCGCGCGCTCCCACAGCGCCCGCAGATCACCCGCGTCCCCGCCGAAGATCGTCGCCAACATGTGCACGACAGGCCAAGCCGGCAGGCGGTCCCCGGCCAGGATCCGCGAAACGTACGAGGAGGACAGGTCCGCCTGGCGCGCCGCCTCGGCCACCGAGATCTGTGACGTCCGCTGCAGATACGACAAGGCAGCAGCCAGCCTGCCCGACGGCAGCGCGCCCGTCTCCCCGACCTGCCCGGGCAGCGAAGGCCGGAAGGTGCGCGGCAGCTGCACGGGCTGCTGACGCGCGCGGCGCTCCAGGAGTCGTTTCACCCTGTCCGTGCTCCAGCGGGCACGGGCGCTTTCGGCGCCCGTCCCCGTCGCTTTCGCCACATCCGTCCATGACGCGCCGTCCATCCGCGCATCGTGGACGGCAGCGGCGGTAAAGCAGGCCAGCTCACCCTTCAGCCGTTCCGCGAATTCCATCAGTACCCCGAGCGGCGCCGACTGCAGTTCCGCCTCCACCAGCTGGGCCGACAGCGCGTGCAGCTGCTCCGCGAGCGAACGCGCCCACGGCTGTGACGCAACGGGTGCGGGGGCACGTTCCTCGTCACGTCGGCGCTGCGCGCGCCGGCGGCATTTGGTGTCGCAGTAGGCGCGGCGGCGTCCGGGGCCGGACCGGTGACGGAACTGGCGCTGACAGAACGCGCAACGACCGAAGCGCGGCGATGCTCCCATGTCGGATTCTCTCTCCCGTCGGCGCTTTTTCGTCCCGCTTTCCGGGACGAAAAGGCAGCAGCTCGGGGCCCTGCCCGCCTGGGCGGCCCGCACCCGCAGGAACGGGCCGGCCAGGCTCACCAGTGGCCCCCGTTCTGCTACCTGAGCTGAATTCGCCGGTACTGGACGATGGAACGTCCGGCGGTGGCGCAGACAAGAAGACCGGCAATACCGCCCAGGGCAGCCGGCGTAGCTCCGGTGACGGTCACCCACACCACGATGAGCACCACAGAGACCAGGCTCAGGCACACCTTGACATCCCAGGCACGGACGCTGCTCGGATATGGAGCGACCAGGCGGGGAATGCTACGTTCACGGGGAACCGAGGGCGAGTTGAAGCCACCTCGGTCGAATCGGTCAAGCATGGGAGACGTACTCCTTTTCTTGATCGCGCAGCCCTGGAGTGGCCCAACCGCTCCGGGGCTTTTGCGAGTTCGGGAAGCCGGCCGTCTCGGCCGCCCTCTGTTCTTCGGCGACACATTAACCAGACCACCGGACTCAACGCCACGATGGCAGTCGCCATGCAAAGACATGGTGCATGCAAGAGCGATGGAAATCCGCCTCAACGGTTCCGCTCCCGTACCAGCGGGTTCCAGCCAATCGAGACTTGTGCGAACAGGGTCAGCCAAAGAAGGGCGCGCTCCTGCGACTTTGCTGGTCATTTTCGGCTGCCAATTGCCCAATTTCTGGCTTCTCTTCTTCGGGAGGGCGGCCGTGTGATTGTCGGGTCACCTGGAAGAGTGTGCGCGTTGAAGATCGCATCATTCACTCTTACGGGTTAGTGTCTTGATGGAGAGAGTCGACCCGGTCTATGGGTATGCACGTGCAGATGCAAAAAAAAGGATCTTGTTTTGGGTGGGGGCTTCCAACTACCCACGCAAGCCGTCGACATGGAGGCTGCTGTCCCAATCCCATCCTGCGCGCCAAGCGTGTCCGCCACCGCCGGGGACTCATCATCCGCGTGCTGTGCGGTGATGCGATACGCGCATCACCGCAGCGGTTGGCACAGGGGCGCCAATCACATGCAGGGCAGCGCCGTTGAGCTGGGTCGGTCAGCGGCAGAAGAGAATAAGATGGACCGGCCCAAGAGCCGCCTGATCTGGCTCCGCATCCCCAACGTCGTCCGTCTCCTGCGGGCTCTGACCACCGGCACCATCCCGCTCACCCACGAAGGACCGCACCAGGAAGCGCCCTGGCGAACCGTTACCCACCTGCGCGACCTGCTGATGGACAGCGGTGTCCTGCCACGCGTCGACCGGCAAATCCTCCTCTATCAGCGCTGGCTGACAGAACAACTCGCCATCAACCCGGCACCAGATGCGCCGACTGCGGGTCTGCGGGTCACAGCGGAGAAGGTGTCGCTGGGACGCTCCCAGACTGGTGACTACCGAGCTGTGCTGGGGCAGGTGTACGCCCCGGAGGCGGCCCGCCCGGGTGCGGCTCAGGCGATGCCGTCGGCGGGTTGCTTCACCGAGTCGATGCCCGGGGTCCGAAAAGTCTGATGCGATCCTTTTCGTCTCCGCCGTACTGTCCGACGCGTGACCTACGTGACCTATCTGTTCGGCGACAATCCCGCCTGCCCGTGCGAGCCGCCCTCTACAGTTCGTCGGCGAACGCCCCGGCCAGCTCACGCCATTCGGCCCGCGGCAGACCGACGCCGCCCTCGTCGGCGGTGAGCACCTGGAGGGCGACGTGGTCGGCGCCGGCGTCGAGGTACTCCCGCGTCCGGGCCCTCACGCGCTCGGCGTCGCCCAGGGCGAAGAGGGCGTCGAGGAGACGGACGCTGCCGCCGCCTTCGAAGTCGCTCTCCGCGAACCCCAGGCGCAGCAGGTTGTCGGTGTAGTTGGGCAGTTGGAGGTATCGCCCCAGCATGTTCCGCGCAGTGGTGCGGGCCCGGTCGAGGTCGGTGTCGAGCACTACCGACAGCTCCGGGGCGAGCAACGCGTTGGGGCCGAGCGCCTCGCGTGCCTCCGCCGTGTGCTCGGTGGTGACGAGATAAGGGTGTGCGCCCAGCGCCCGGTCGGTCGCGAGCTTCAGCATTTTCGGGCCGAGCGCCGCCAGGACCCGACGTCCGGAGTCCACGGGCGGGGTGGCGGCGTCGAGTGCGTCGAGGTAGGCCACCATCGCGCTGTACGGCTTCGCGTACTGCGGCACCATCGGGCCATGGCTGACGCCCAGGCCGAGGACGAATCGCCCGCGCGCGCTCGCGTCGATCGCCGCGATCCGCGCCGCCACCTCCTCGGCGGTGTGGTCCCAGATGCTCAGGATGCCGGTGGCCACGGTGACCGTGCGGGTGGCGGCGACGACAGCCGCAGCGTCGTCGGGCGAGGGGCTGCCCCCGATCCAGAGAGTGCCGTACCTCAGCTCTTCAAGCTCGGCGACCGCCTCCGCGATCGCACCCTTGCCCGCGTCGTCCGTCCGCGACCCGTGCAGGGCGCTGCTCCAGATGCCGATCCGTCCGAATCCCTCGCGCGTCTCAGAAGTCATGGTGTGATCAACAGCGACCCGCGCCCGCTATTCCCGGCTGGGCGGAGATTCGTCCGTACGGCGTACCAGGCGGATGCTCCGGCGCCGACACGGTCGGGGCGGGGGACGGGTGCCCGTCCGCCTGCTCTTCCCTCTTACCGTCCAGCACAACGACAGGCAGGCACCCGCCGCCGCAGGACGACCACGCCCCGTATCTCACTCGCAGGAAAACCCCCGCACCACGGGCCGGCAACGTATGCCGATTACAGCGGCCGCGCCGGGTCATGGAAACCTCGTTGAGTACGACCACGATCCGGCCTTCTTCACTCCCCACGAGGCACACAACCTGTTCTGACGCTTCAAGCGGGTGGCCGGGCGCATCGTCGAGTCCCCGGAGTTCCCGCTCACCGCGGTGGACCGGTGGCTGGCGGACATGGAGCGCCGTTACCGGCTGGCCGGCTACAGCGAAAGAGCGGTGCGCCAGGCCGCGTTCCATCTCGCCGACGCGACAGGCGACGATCCGCGGGTGGAGCGCGCCATGGCGGGCTGGGCCGCGGCTCCGCGTGACCGGATGAGCGACTGCCATGCCTGCGAGATCAACACCCAGGGCCGGCACCGAGCCCGCAAGGGCCAGGACGCCGAGGCGATCGAGATCTGGCAGCCGGTGCTGGCGGGCACCAGCTTTCCGTCGACCAGGTCGAGCGGTGGGTGACTGCTCAACGCCGGGCGCTCCTGTCCGGGAGGCTCGCGCTGAGTCGATACTCGGTGGCCACCCGGGCCACGATCACGTCACAGTGCCCGTATGACGACGGACCATACCGAACCCCCTGGCTTCCTTACGGGCCTTGAGCTGTCGCGGATCTTCTACGAGGAGGCCGTGCGGCCGCTTCTCGACAAGGAGTACCCCGGCCTTGCGTACGCCGCGGCCCGTGTCGGGTCGGGGTCGGAGGTGCTCGGGTTCGACACGCCGCGATCGGCGGATCACGAGTGGGGGCCGAGGCTGAACCTGTTCCTCGGCCGGGACGCGGCCTCCGAGCAGGCGGCCGATCTGCACCGCCTCCTGGCCGAACGGCTGCCCAAGCAAGTACGCGGCTGGCCCACCCACTTCCGCCACCACGACAATCCACTGGACCGGGTCTCGGGCCATATGGAACTGACGGAAGGCCCGGTCGACCACCGGGTGTCCGTCGACGACCTCGCCGCCTGGCTCGGCACACAGCTCGGCCTCCACACCGAGACCGCCGCCCCGACGGTCCGGGACTGGCTGTGGATGCCGCAGCAGAAGCTGGCCGAGACCACGGGCGGCGCGGTGTTCCACGACGGTCTTGGCACACTGACCGCCGTACGGGAGCGGCTGGCCTGGTACCCGGACGATGTGTGGCGGTACCTGCTGGCCTGCCAGTGGCAGCGGATCTCCCAGGAGGAGGCGTTCGTCGGACGCTGCGCGGAGGTCGGGGACGACCCCGGCTCAGCCGTGGTCGCGGGGCGGCTGGTACGGGACCTGATGCGACTCTGCCTGCTGATGGAGCGACGGTACGCGCCGTACAGCAAGTGGCTCGGCAGCGCCTTCGCCCGCCTGCCGGCCGCCGAGTCGCTGACCCCGTCCCTGCAGGGCGCCTTGGCCGCCACGGCCTACCCGGAACGCGAGCGCCACCTGTGCGACGCGTACGAGATCGCCGGCACGCTCCAGAACGACACGGGCCTGGCCAGTGCGGTGGACCCGAGCCGCCGCCCGTACCACAGCCGGCCCTTCCTGGTCCTGCACGCCGAGCGTTTCGCCCAGGCACTGACACAGACGATCAGCGACCCCGCCCTGCGCAACCGACCACTTTACGGAGGCATCGATCAATGGGCCGACAACACCGACCTCCTCGCGCACGGTCTCGGTGACCTTCGCCGCCAGGGCGCGCTCGAGTAAGCGCCCTTCAGGAATTCGCTCCCGAGGACATACAGTTCGAGGATGCCCGCGAGAACCTCGTCGTCCGGCCGCTGGCCGACCGGGACCACGCGACGCGGGCCGCTATCGCCGAGGTCGACGGCGCGTTCGACGCCGCGGCCATGACCGAACTGTGGAACGCGGCACTGAGCGCCCCCGGATGGGATCGCCCTCCGGTCTGGTTCCACGGCGACTTCCACACTGGCAACCTGCTGACCGTCGACGGCAGACTCAGCGCGGTCATCGACTTCGGCGGGCTCGGCATCGGCGACGCCACCTGGATCCGAGGCCGTGGCTGGGCCTTGACCACCGCCCTCAACGCCTACATCTCCTACGCCGCCGTCAACCCGCGGGTCGCCGCGCAGACCACCCGCCAGATCACCGAGGCTCTGATCGGCTGAGCAACCGATTCCAGGACATGCGGGGTCATGGCGAACGCGCCGGGTCGGTTTCGGGCTCAGGTCCGAGGAGCCGGCGGGCGGAGTCCGCGTAGCGGGTGGCCCGGGTGGTCCAGAGCAGCGGGTGGGGGGTCGGCCGTGTACGGCCCGCTGCTGCGGCGGTGGTCGAGCCAGTCCAGGATGGGCTCGTCCATGTCCGCCTGGACGAGAGCCTGGAGGACGCCGCCGGTCTGTCGGGGGCCACGGACACGGATCGTGGGATCGCGGAAGATCTGGCCGTTCTTCTTCGTGTGCCGGAACAGTGACCGCAGCGCGACGATCCGCTCTCGCGCTGTTTGCGGGTGAGGTGGTCGTAGCGGCTGGACCACTCCAGCGGCACCGGCTGGGTCTCACCCAGGCAGGCCCATGTCGTGTGCCGGGAGCGAGGCTCGGACCCCGGGCCGCTGTCGAGGAGAGTGCGAACCCAGGCTTCGACGGCGCGGCGGATGCCCGGGGCCACCCCGTCGAGTTTTCGCTCCAGACGCCAGTGGCCGCGCCGCGCGAGTTCGTCGCGTACGGCTTCGTCGCCGTGGCGGGGCTCGGTGTCGGCGAGCCGGTCCTCTTGGGCGAGGCGCTCGATCTCGTCCGCACGGTCGCGAGCTGATGGCGTCGGCGCTGCTCGGCTTCCCGGGCCGCGGTGCGTTCGGCGTCGGCGTGCGGCTCGTACGCAGTTGTTGTGCCGGTGAGCTGCGCGGTCGGGTAGGTCCCGCGCATCGCTGCGCGGGACCCCCCTCAGAACCGTGCTTGCCACTTTCACGGCACACGGCTCAAGCAGACATGTCGGCTT
>NZ_JBIUBL010000029.1:0-129511 GCF_044548015.1 Streptomyces sp. NPDC052236
TCCTACACAGCGATCGAGTCGCGCATCCCAATGAGCGGTCGAGTCGTCGCGGGGTTCCGGGCGGCCAAGTTCTTTCAGCCATCAGACGGCGACAATCGGAGGCCCGCTGGGCCATCAGATCATCAAGCCGCCCGTCGCCACGGGCACGTTCGACCTCGAGGACCTCGCTGAGGATGGGGCACCTCTCGTGGCTGCCACATCTGCCCTCACCACAGGGCTGATCCAGCACTTCGGGTATCCCGAAACCCTGCAGACGACCTCCGACGGCACCATCCGCATCCGCTACTGGGATCAGGGCTACAGCCAGCGCGTGCAGAAGTGGGCAGAGGCGTGCAGCGTGCAGGTCACTCAGGAGACCGTGAGTTGAGCAGGCGAAAGCTCAGAGCCGCAGCTCCAACCTGACAGCACGAGACCCCGGGCATGTGGCCCGGGGGCTCTCTGTGCTCTGGGGTGTCCGACCGGTTCAACGACCAGCCGGCGGGAGTGTCACGCCCACTCCACGCCCAGCTCCCGGAGCGCGTCCAGCTGCTCCTGGGTGAGCTTGTCCCGCCTAGAACGGAGGTTCGATGTCCATACGCCCAGCTCGATGATCACCGGCTCTGGCTCGCCGTCGACCGCGATTTCCTCAGCGTGGCCGCGCGGGACAGGCCGGTGGGCGCCTTCCCGCTCCACCCAGTGCGCGAGGGCCGCCAGACCGCGCTGGAATGCCTGGTATCGCGGTCTTGTGGACATGACTTGCAGAGGTCAGACTCGTGAGCCACCGGCAGGGTAGTTCACGACACCAAGGAGAGTTATGCGGCGTTTAATTTTGGCACTATTCGGGGCCGTAATTTTGGCCATAGGGGCAGGATCGTTTCCGGCTGCTGCGTCCTCCCCCGCGCAGACGGCAGTCAATGAGCAGCAGTGCACCACATTCATCGGCTCCACCTCCAGGGTATGCCTGGCCTTGGTCAGTTCGACGTTCATCGGGCAAGCAACCGTTCACTCCCCTCCCAGCAATTGTGCTGGCTACCGTGTCTCCCTCTATGATTCGTACACTTACAAGGCGGTGGCATCCACCAGTCTCAGGCCCTGCAGCGAGTCTCCCTCAAAACAGGTGACCGCCGACGCCTCGCGCTTCACACAGCTGAGTGCATACGCAATATTCGAAATGTACGACAGTGCTGGCAAAACGCTTGCTTATTACCCAACCCCCGACATCGCTTATCCCTGAATGCGTGATGTCGTCATGGTGGGGCGTGCGTCAAGCCTGCTGACTCTTGCTTCGCTGCGCTGGGGTTTCTCACGAGACGTCCGTCAGTCGTCTCACCATGTGCCGAGGAAGGACCGCGCAGGGCCCGTATCTGGGGACACCGGAGCGAGAAGGCTCTCGGGCACGGAAGTGAGAGTCAGCAGCTCCTCTACCGGCACCGGCCATGCCAACTGCGATGTGCCGGCTTCATGTCAGTGAGCTGTTGGCAGTGACGGTTAATCAGGTAGGACGTGTTCTTGCAGGTTTCTGGTTTATGGCGATGGCTGGCCACTGACACCAGGTGGTGCTTTGTGTCCTGGCGGCTGACGTGGAGCGGTGTATCCGCGGGTGGCTCACTGTCATGAAGGCGGTACATCGCACGTAGGCGGTGCTCTGCGCCCGCACCCACACATCCTGCATCCCCATCAGTTACTGCCCTCCCGTACCACGGCTGCATCGACGCCCGAATCTGCTGCTCCGAAAACACCCGGGGAGTGGACTTCGTGGAAGACCAGCCGACGGGGACAGCACCCGGCACGGTTCTCCCCGGGCTGGCGAGCGACACCAGGCCACGCCACGGCCCGGGGAACCTGCAACGCCAGGTGCAACACAGCGCGTGTTGCGGCCCTGACCTCTGGGAACACCACATGAGTGGGGTACGGGCGAGTGCGTTGCACGTCCTCGCGAGAACCCATGGCCGACCCCCCGACCTGACAGCGCGAGACCCCGGGCCTCAGAGGGCGTTTAACGCGGGCGGGCTCGGTGTCCTTGATCGATTCGGCGCGTTTGACCGTCTTTCCGACGTCGTGGCGCTTGGCCCGGTGTTTGTTCTTTGAGCCGGGAGGCCGTCCCGGTCCTGGGCGGGACGGTTTCGGTGCGGCTGCCGGACGGGCTGCACTGTCCAGCCCGCGCACCGAAACAAATCAGGTCGAGATCGTCCCGCCTGCCAAGACCGCAGACGAACCGGCCGAACCGGTGCGCCGGAACTCGCTCGGGCTGACGCCTCGGATCCGTTTGAACGCCGCGCTGAATGCGAACGCGTCGTTGTAGCCCACGGTGCGGGCGATCTCGGCGACGGTCGCCGCCTCGCGCTCGGCCAGCAGGTCCGCCGCGAGCGTCATGCGCCAGCGGGTGAGGTAGGTCAGCGGCGGTTCGCCGACCAGGTCGGCGAACCGCTTCGCCAGGGTGGAACGCGACACCCCGGTCCGGTCGGCCAGCGCGGCGACCGTCCAGGGTGCCGCCGGTTCGGCGTGCAGCAGGCGCAGCGCGTCACCGACCACCGGGTCCCGCTGGGCGGCGTACCAGGCCGGCGGCTCGCCGCCGGGCCGGTCGAAGTACTCGCGCACCGCGCAGACCAGTAGCCAGTCCAGCAGCCGGTCCAGGACCACCTGCTGGCCCGGGGTGTCGGCGGCGACCTCGGCGGCGAGGTGGTCGAGTACGGCGTCGGCCCCGCCGCCGGAAGCCACGCGCAGCACGACGGGCAGCGCGTCCAGCAGCCTGCGGCTGATCTCGCCGCGCACCGGGTAGGCGCCGACGATCAGCGTCGTCGCTCCGTCACCGGAGTCGCCGCAGGTGTCGTTCCAGCCGAGCCGGTGCCGGGTCCCGCCCTGCTCGGGCGTCGCGCAGAACTCGCCGCACGCGACCGGTTCGGCCCGGGTGCCGACCTCGTCGACGAAGGTGAACGGTGCGGGGCCCCGCACGATGACCGTCTCGCCGGCGCGGAGCTGTTCGGGCGGGCGGTGCTCCGGCACGATCCAGCCCGCCCCGCCGAGGACGGTGCACAACGTCAGCGGCGGGCCGTCCACGAAGTGCAGAGCCCAGGGCGGGGACAGGGTCGAGCTGCCGAACAACGAGCCCTGGGCCCGCATCCCGCGGAAGAGGTCACCGAACGCGTCCACCCCGCCGAGGTTAGACGTCGAGGTTGGACGATGACAAAGGTGATTCGGCTTTTCGCCCATGGATTCGTCCGAGCGGCTGCCGTTGAATCGCTGCCATGAGCAACGACACCACCCTTGTCCTCGGTGCCACAGGCAAGACCGGCCGACGGGTCGCCGCCCGGTTGCGGCTGCGCGGCACGCAGGTGCGCGCCGCCTCCCGATCCAGCCCGACGCGCTTCGACTGGTCCGACCCCGACGGCTGGGATTCGGTCCTGCGGGGCATCACTGCCGCCTACGTGGTACCCCCGCCCGTGCCGGGCCCGGTGCATGAGTTCGTGGCGCGGGCCGAGGCCGCCGGCGTGCGGCGCCTTGTCCTGCTCTCCGGGCATGGCGCCGACACCTGGGGCGACTCCACGTTCGGTCTTGACATGCGCTCGGCCGAGGACGCCGTGCGCGGCTCGGCGCTGGAGTGGACCGTTCTGCGGCCGTCGAACTTCGACCAGAACTTCGACGAGGACCTCTTCCACGCCCCGCTGGTCGCCGGCGAGCTGGCGCTCCCGGCCGGTGCGGTCCCCGAGCCGTTCATCGACCTGGAGGACGTCGCCGACGCCGCGGCCGCGGTGCTGGCCGAGCCCGGCCGGCACGCCGGGCGGATCTACGAGCTGACCGGCCCGCGCGCGCTGACCTTCGCCGAGGCCGTCGAGCTGATCTCCCGGACGTCCGGGCTGCCCATCACCTACAAGCAGGTTTCCCCCGCCGAGTACACCGCGGCGCTGGTCGAGGAGGGCTGGGGCGAGGACGACGCCCACCACGTCGCCGAGATGTTCGTGCTGATGGAGCGCGGGGTGATGGCCGAAACGACGGACGGTGTCGCCACCGTGCTGGGGCGCGCGCCCCGAACCTTCGAGGACTACGTCGTGCGAGCCGCGGCAGCGGGAGCCTGGCGGCCATGACCCTTCCGGCGGGCGGGAGCGCTGCGCGCCGGGGACCCTGCACCGTCACCGTCACCACCACCGTCATCATCTTCTGAAAGGGCCAAGATGAGCACGGCCACCAGCCTGCTGACCGCCGAGGAATTCGAGTTCCTCGGACGCCCCCTGCACGGGTTCCTGTCCGTGGCCGGGGGAACGGAGCCGCCACAGCCCCGGCCAGTGTGGTTCGAGGCCACCGCGGAGGGGACGATCCAGTTGATCACGGAGCCCGACTCGCTGAAGGTGCGGCGCCTACGCCGCGACCCCCGCGCCTCGATCGTTGTCGCGGCACCGGTCGGTGAGCGCGAGCGCTGGGTGTCCGTCGCAGGCCGCACCACGGTGGAAGCCGACGGAGCGCACGACCTGTGCTCCCGCCTCGCCGCTCGCTACTGGGACCTCGACGACCGGACCCGGGCCGATGATCTCGCCACGATCCTGGCCGCCGACCTGCTCCGTGTCGTCATCCACCCGGAGACCGTGCGCCGCTACGGGTACTGACGCGACGCCTCTGAGACTGGTGGGACAGCTCAGCTCAGTCCATCCCCAGGAACGCGGCCGTGGAGAAGGTGACTTGGGGCTTCGCCGCCACCAGGCGCCGCTTCTCACCCGCGTACACTGCGACCGTGTCCTTCGTCTCTCCCAGGTACGTCCGCACGGCCAGGTCCGCGCGGGCGTAGATACAGTCGTAAAACTCGACCCGAAAGCGGGACAAGACGCTCAATGCCTCGCCTGCGGACCCAACGACGGGGAGACTCATACACAGCGGCCGTTCTCTCGTGCTTCGTTACTCGACATCTCGAAGCGTGGAGAACGGCCGCGTCACGTGCCGCCTGTTCCCAGGGATCTCAGCAGGTCGAGTGACCCGCGACGTTAGCTTGTCGTTTAAGGCCCGGCGTCGAACGCGGCTCGAACTTGGTCGAGGTTTTCGCAGTTCGGCGAACGTGAAGGCGGCCTTCGTCTGATCCTGTGCTCCGTCACAGAGGCATAGGAAAAGCACGAAGGCCGTGGTCATGAGTTTGGTGCATCAGGGCGTCCTGCGGGATGCGTTCGCGGAAGTGTCACACTTCCGGTCGGAGTTGTACGCGTGCATGACCGCGCGGGGCGACGCGTTGTTCGAGTTATGCGACGCGCTGTTGTGTACGGACGGTCCGGTGCGGACGCTGGTCGACCTTGCGCTCGCGCCTGAACACCGTCGCGGTCACGGGGCTCTGTACGGCGGGCTCAACCAGGGGCGGATCGACATATCCCGGCTGCGTCGCGCGCTGGCGGGGATGCCGCTGCCGAGGGCGGCGGACGGTCGGCTCGTACTGGCCGTGGACGTCTCACCGTGGCTGCGGCCGGACGCAAACACCTGCGCTGACCGGGCCTTTTGCCACACGTTCGGCCGCGGAGAGGGAAAACACCAGATGGTGCCCGGCTGGCCGTACTCGATCGTGGCCGCGCTGGAAACGGGCCGCACGTCCTGGACGGCGGTGCTGGACGCGATCCGCCTGAAGCCCGGCGCGGACGTTGCTGCCGTGACCGCCGTCCAGATCCGCGAGGTCATCGAGCGGCTTGTCGCCGCCGGCCAGTGGAAGGAGGGCGACCTCAAGGTTCTGGTGGTGCTGGACGCCGGCTACGACGCACCCCGCATCGCCCACCTGCTGGGCGACCTACCGGTGCCGATCCTCGGCCGGCTCCGTTCCGACCGCGTGATGCGGCGGCCCACACCGGCACGTGTCTACGACCCCAAGGGCGGCCGACCGCCCAAGCACGGCAGCGAGTTCATCTTCGGTGACCCCGCGAGCTGGGGTGACGAGCAGGCCGTGACGACCACGGACACCCGCCTCTATGGGAAGGCGACCGCGCAAGCGTGGGACCGGCTGCACCCGCGAATCACCCGCCGCGCGGCCTGGCTCGACCACGACGGGTCGCTGCCCATCATCGAGGGCACCGTCATCCGCCTCCAGGTCGAGAAGCTGCCCAGCTGAGGCGTGAATAAGCCGGTCTGGCTGTGGTGGTCCGGCACCGGAGCCACCGGCACGGACGTCGACCGCTGCTGGCAGTCGTTCCTGCGGCGCTTCGACATCGAGCACACCTTCCGCCTGTTCAAGCAGACACTCGGCTGGACGAAGCCCCGGCTTCGCAACTCATCGGCGGCGGACAGATGGACGTGGCTGGTGATCGCCGCCCACGCCCAGCTCCGGCTCGCCCGCCCGCTGACCAGCGACCTCCGGCGGCCCTGGGAGAAGCCAGCCCCACCGAACAAGCTGACCCCGTCCCGAGTGCGGCGGGGGTTCCGAAACCTGCGTGCGAAGACGGGCTCCCCAGCCGGAGCACCGAAACCGACTCGCCCCGGTCCCGGACGACCACCTGGCTCGAAGAACCGCCACCCGGCCACCCGTCACGACGTGGGTCGAGTGCTCGCCACTGGCGAGGCATACAGTCGGCCGGCCCACCACAAGACGGGCACCAAACCACGCCGCACCACTTGAGCCTCCGCCCAACGTCACAGCCACGAAGCCGGCCATGTTGGATGGCGGCATGGGGAGACGAAAGAAGGAGAAGACGAAGCGGCCACCCTTTGGCATGCCGAAGGAAATCGTCCTGCTGGCGACGCCGGACGGGTGGCGCCACAGCGTTCTCACCGTGGAAGGTGGAATGCTCTGCGGGCGCCTCACCGACGTGCCGATCAACGCCGACCCCCACGAGGCGCGGACCGCCGCGGCCATCATGGTGACGGGACTCGCACGCGACTTCCACGAAACCGACGTCGAAGTGACCTGGGATCCACCCCAGGAACCCTGGTCCTGGACCGGCCAAGTCACCCCCGCTACCGGAGACACGACCGTCCTGTCTGACAGCAGAGGTTAAACGACAAGCTGAGAAGCTGTTTCACAACCTCTTTCCGCAGGTGGCATGGCTATGGCAGGGGGTGTGGAGTCTGCTTGCCGTTCGGTTCAGCGTCGATGGTCGCCGTTCCGAACGGCGGTGGCAGTGCGCTGATCTTCAGGCGGCTGCGAGGGTGACCGGCGGCGCCTCGGTCTGCCGGCGAGGCTGGGCATGCGGCGGGAGCCGCGGGCACCCGGGTCCGCCACTCCCGCAGCATCCCGGGTGCCACAGCGGCGGCGGCACGGTTGCAGTGCCGTCCGGTGGGTGGCGATGTGTGCGCCGCCCGGCGCCCCGAGCGGCGCACACACCTGCGCAGGCCCGAACCGGCGAGGACAGGGCAAGGATCAAGACCCGACCGGTTTGGCCGAGTCCGGCGTTTCGACGATCACGGGTGCCCCGGTGAACGCGTCAAGGAGGATGCGGTCGCCGAGCGGGCGGTCCAGTTTCACCTTGACCTCCTTGATGTACAGGATGCTTGCGCAGACGCCCTCGGCCCTGTTCAGGATCGAGGCGGACAGCACCACGTTGTCCCCGGTCTGGAGGGCCTTGACGGCCGGGCCGTCGTCGCAGGAGCCGTGTCCGGCCGACACCGTGATGCTCCGGCCGTCCTTGGCCACCGACCTGAGGCCCTGGAGTGGCATCAGGTCATCGGTCTGGGCCCGGGACTCCAGCGGTTTGACCGGCGACTTCACCCGCATCGAATCGCTCAACGCGACGTGTTTGAGCGGGGTGTTGTACCCCTTCAAGGTGAAGAACCACGCCGGGACGCGAGCGGGTCCCCGGCTGGTGGTCATCGTGATTTCACCCAGCTTCGCCCCGGTCACGATCAGCGGGTTCTTGTCGTCGTCCCCGTCCGCGCCCCCAGGCCCGTCGCCGTCCAGCTGCTCGAACACCTTCTGCGCCGAGTTGAGGGGGGCGGTTTGCGAACCGCCGCCCTCCCACCGGATCGTGCTCTTCCCCGCCTTGCCGGGCAGTGAGCCCTCCAGGTCGAAGTTCCGGTTCCCGTACGCCACCTTGTCCTCTCCGTTTTGGAAGGTGTGCTGGGGCTCCTGGATCCACAAGTCCAGGGAGAAGAACCCTTCCCTCCACTGCCGGGCGGCTTGCGATCCCTTCCAGGCGTCGGAGACCTGCTGGGCGCGGCCGCCGTCGGGCGCGGCCACTCGAACGATCGGACCGGGGTCCACGTCGGCGGCCACGGTCTGTTCGCCGCATCCGACCACTCCGGCCGCAGCCGGAAGCAGGCAGAGCGCACCCAATCCTCGAACTGTTCGCATATCTCCCCCAGTCGTCGTATCTCACCCGGCGCGGATCGGACGTGCGCCCGGCGCACGGGGTTCCGTCCGCAGCGCATTCCAGCTCGGGGTCGCCCTGCGGGTGCGCGTGGTCGACGGTGATCTCGAACTCGACGCACTGGAATCCTGAGCAGCCTTCAGGAAGCCGTCGAACGCGCCGAGCCGCCCTCGCGGCGTATGGAATTCTCGGTCCGGCTTCGAGCGACTGGGCGTCAGTATGGGCGTCCTCTGACTGGTCCCGCCCGACGACGACCACGCCATGACCGCCTGGAAGGCCGGCGGGGCACGGGGGCAGGCGTCCTGCCGGGTGGCGCCACACCGCGCGGTACGGCGCTGCCGAGCGGTCGGACCGAAAGGGCGCAAATTTGCATGTGCACGCCAAATTGGAGTGTGGCCGGAGTTCGGGAGCTCGGCCAGCGCTGTTGACTGTGCGGCAAGCGGGATCACTACCGCCCTTCATGACCCTGCGGCCTGCGAAAAGAGGATGTGACACAGCTTCTTGGTTTTCTCCCGCGCCTTGGACCCGTCGGGCACGGCGGTGGATGCTGACCTGTTTGCTTCCGCATGGGCCACCGTCGGGGCCGCGGCCTTGGGGGCGAGCGTGCGGCACCGCTTGAGCACCACGAGGTCTTTCACCGTGGTGGCCGCGGCCAGCACCGGGGAGTACGTGGTGATCACGACCTGGATGCGTCCCAGTGGCGTTCCCTCGGCTGCCGGCCGGGGCTGCTGCGAGTGCAGCGCCTGGGTCTTGGGATGGTCCAGCAACAGATTCTGCAGCTGCGGGTGGAGGTGGGCCTCGGGCTCCTCCACCAGAAACAGCGTCAGGTCTGCCCCGCGGGCGGCTTCCAGCTCGGCCAGAACCGTGGCGATGTACAGCAGGTTGGCGTAGCCCAGACCGGAGCGGGCGATGTCCTCAACGTCCAAGCCCTCATCGCTCATGCGCGTGCGCAGAGCCCGCGCGATAGACACCAGCGTCGGATCCGCGAACGACAGCCCCATGTGCTGGGGGTGCGCGCCCGCGGTGAGCACGGCGAGAGGATCATTGATGCGTTTGCGGGTCGCTTTGACCTTGTTGTGCCGCTCCAGTTCGCGGAAGTGCTCGGCCTGTTCTTCCTCGAAGGCCTTGATGGCCTCCTCCCCGCCCAGCTCGGCAGCGAGGATCAGCCGCAGCCGGTTACCGGAACTGGAGGCCAGCTCCTGCTGGGCGTTGCGCATCGGCGGCAGATAGACGTGCCTGATCGTGCGGCGCGCCTCCGGTTCCGGGTCATCCAGCAACCGGCCCGCCGACCACACCGGGCGCTGCGGATGGGCGTCCGCGGCGGGCAGGGCGAACCGCACGGTATATCGAAGTAAGCACACCGCCGACGATGTGCTGTCCGGTGTCTGCGAGCGCTACCTGCACTACGTGCAGACGCGCACTGAGCGTCCTGCCAGCCCGCGCCCCGCCGGGTTCGCCAGCGACGTCCGTGCCTGTCTGCTGGTCCTGCTCGACGGCGACAGCCGTGCCAAGCCCCGGTCCCACACCTGCCTCTACGTCTACTTCGGCTGCGTTCGCCCCCTGCTGGAGAACTGGGCGGCGACCCGTGGGCACCTGCGCGAGATCACCGTCACCGACGTCACGGCCTCGCTGCCACCCCTGCGCGGATGGCAGCGGCGCAACGCGATCGCCGCACTACACTCCCTGTTTCGCTTCGCCAAGAAGCGCGGCCTGATCTTCGCCAACCCCACCACCCGCCTGAAGGCCGAGGACATCCAGCGCAACCTGCTGCCGAGGTCCTCGCCGTCCAGCGGATCGCCGCCACCCCGGCGCAACGGCTGGTCGTCGCGCTGGCCGCCGTCCACGCCGCCCGCGCCACGGCCATCCGACGCCTCACCTTGGACGACCTCGACCTGCCCAACCGCCGGATCACCATCGCCGGACACGCCCAACGGCTTGGCGAACTGTCTCATCAGACCCTGCTGGCCTGGCTCGCCCAGCGTCGCATCACATGGCCGAAGACTCCCAACCGGCATGTATTGATCAACGCGAAGACGGCCCTGGGAACCGGGCCTGTCAGTGCCGAATACCTCAAGCGGCACCTGCTGCACCGGGGCGTCTACCTCAAACGCATCCGCGGCGACCGGGTACTGCACGAAGCACTGACCGTCGGCGCCGACCCGTTGCACCTCGCTCTGGTCTTCAACCTGTCCCACACCGCCGCGAGCCGCTACGCGACCATCGCCCAGAACCTGCTCGACGACCAGATGGGAGTCCGCCGAGATGCGGTCGGAAGGGAGAGCGGGCGCTCTTGACGACTGCCCGTAAGGGGATCCCCGACCGAACGATACTGGCGGAGCAGACAGAAAAGACCAGCACGGCTGCTGTCGAGGAGCTGCCGTTAAACCAGTGGCGTCCCCGTGGACGAGCCTCATAGCTTGTGCGCTCGTGACTGACGACCCGAAGACGCGCCCGAATCGACATGACCTTGGTCGGGTGTTCAACGAGGTGCCGGAGCTCTACGACCGGGTCCGGCCGGGATACCCCGACGAACTGTTCGCGGACCTTGGCGCCATCACCGGCATGGACGAAAGGTCGTCGGTGCTGGAAGTGGGCTGCGGTACCGGCCAGGCGACGCGCTCGCTGGCAGCGCTCGGATGCTCAGTGACCGCCATCGAGCCGGGCGCAGACATGGCCGCACTCGCTCGCCGACGGATGGCCTCCTTCCGCAACGTCGAAGTCGAGACGTCGACGTTTGAGGAGTGGGATGACTGCGGACGACACTTCGATGTTCTTGTGGCTGCGTCGTCGTGGCACTGGGTCGACCCGTCGATTGGCTGGCAGCGGGCGCACGACGTGCTCCGTCCGGGAGGTTGGATGGCGCTGCTCGGCAACGTCGTTGTCCGTCGGCTCGGGGAGCCGGAGGTGTACGCCGAGACCGCCGATCTCCACGAGCGGTTATGCCCCGGGAACCCCGGCTGGGGTCATCCGCCGCTGGAGGACGACGTGCGCATCACCGGCGAGGGTTGGGGAACGGTCGACGATCCCGGAGGATTGTTCGGCCCAACGATCGTGCGCTGGTACCCAACCGTTCAGTGGTTCAACGGGGACGGCTTTGCCGATCTCCTTCGCTCTACGTCGCTGTATCGGCGGCTCGACCGCGACGTCCGTGAGCCCTTGGCTGACGCCGTCGCCGAGCGCATCCGCACGCGGATGGGCGACCGAGTATCACGCCGTTACCTGAGCGTCCTCCGTGTCGGACAGCGCGCCGAGTGAGCCCAGTGGTGAAGGACCTGCCGATTCAGCGGCAACGGACCCACCGCACTTTCATGCCTGCCTGCCGCGCAGGTGGGTCAGGATGTGGTCGTGGCGGGCGGCGGTGTTGTCGTGGGTGCGGCCGGGCCGGGCGGCGGATATCCAGATCAGGCGGCCCTTCTCGTCGGTCAGGGCGAGGAAATGCAGGCCATGGCTGCGGTGCTTGCCGGAATAGTTCCGTCGGTCGGCCCTGCCGGTGCGACGCTGGGTGCGGATGAGGATGCCGTCGATCAGGACCACCTCCCCGCCCTGCTTGGCGACCTTCATCAGGGCGCGGTCCAGGCGCGGCGCCCGGGCGGCGAACAGTGCGATCAGCTCGTCGCGCCAGCGGCGGACCGTGGACTCGGACACGTCGTTGCCGCCGGCCATGTCGGCCAGACGCTGGTCGTGACGCAGCACGGCCAGGACGATCACCGCGATCTTCCCCGGCGGCAGGATCCGCCACCTGGACCGAATCGCCTTCAGATGGCGTCGCAGTAGATCGGCGAGATGGTTGACGGTGCGCGTGGACAGTGGCAGACGGCACTGGTAGACAAGCGAGCAGGTGTCCATGGCGCGCTCTTTGGTATTCGTCACACAATTCCAACGGCCGCCGGGGTCACCCCGGTTACGCCTGTGTCGAGCCGCTCCGAGTGGCGGCGTTCCTGGTCACAGGCGGGTGGTGAACCGGCCGTCGGGCAGTTTCCGGAGCCAGCCGCGATCGACGAGTCTGACCAGCTTGCTGCGTAGTGGTTCCAGCTTGGCCCGCACGCTGACGTCCACTCCCACCGCTTCGCCGACCTCGCGGGCCATGACCGGTCCGGCGGCCTGTCGCACGGCGGCGATGATGCGCTGGTAGTCCGGCGGGAGCATGCTTTCGTCCGCGCCCGGCTCGCGGTACGGGATCAGCATCACCGCCCGGCCGCTCACCGGTGCCGGCCCGCTGCCTACTGGGCGTCCAGGAATGCCGTGATCTGGGCTGCACCGGTTCGCTGCAGCCAGGTGCGGAAGTCCATCGCAGCGGGGTGGATCCGTCGTGCGGCGGCGATGTCGGCGCGGTAGCCGCGTTCGTTGAGCCACTCGTGGGCGAACGCGAACTGCTCGTTGACGGCGCGGATCGTTTCTATCGGGATCTGGACGTACGGAAGCGGGCGCCCGATGGCTGTCTCGATGTGCGCGGCAATCTGGGCCGGGGTCAGTTCGTCGCCGGCCAGATCCGTCGCTCGCCCGATCCACTCCTGGGGCAGGGAGAAGGCCAGCGCGGTGATGAAGCCGACGTCGTCCACGGCCATGACCTGGAGCGGAACTTCGGGGGCGATACCTGAGACCAGATTGCCGCCTTGCAGGGCATATCCACCGGTGTAGTTCTCCATCAAGGACACCGGCCGCAGAATCGTCGCGGGCAGCCCGAGCTTTGCGAGGTGCTGCTCGATCCGCCATTTGCTGACCAGGTTCTGCGGCAGCACCTCACTGCCGTGGCGGCCCGAGCCAGCGACCGAGCTGAAGACGAGGTGCCTGATGCCGACGGCTTGGGCGCCCTCGGCGATGTTCATGCCCCAACGGACCTCGTCCTCGGCGCAGAAGTCCGGCGCCGTGCCGGGAGAGCCCACCGTGGGCTGGACGCTGAACAGTCCGTAGGCACCATCGGCAGCGTCGATCACGGAGGAGATGTCCTCCATCCGCGCGCGTACGATCTGCGCGCCAGCGCTCGCCAGGGCTTTGGCCGGTGCCCCGTCCGGATTGCGAGTGAGGGCGCGCACCCGCCAGCCACCGTCGAGCAGATGCCTGGTCACCGCCCGGCCCTGCAGGCCGGTCGCGCCTGTCACCACGATGGTCTTGTCCGTCGGATCCACTGTCTCTCCAGGATGTCGCACGCAACGGCGAGAACCACGCCCTTAAGTGGGGTGGCACTCCGTTTAATGCTCGATACAATATGGAGGGCCACCCCGGTTAGCAAGCCATCAGGAGCTCCCGTGTCCCAAGACGCCACCGTGCCGTCCTCGCCCGGACGGCCCATGCGCGCCGATGCGCGGCGCAACTATGAGCGGATCCTGGCCGCGGCCGGGGCCGCCATCGCCCAACACGGCGTTGAAGCCTCCCTGGAGGAGATCGCGCGGCACGCCGGGGTCGGCTCAGCCACACTGCACCGGCACTTCTCTTCCCGGCGGGTGCTGCTGGAGGCCGTCTTCAGAGACCGGGTGGAGGCTCTCTGCGCCAAGGCGCGCGACCTGGCCGCCGAGGCCGACCCCGGAGCCGCGCTCGTCACCTGGCTCCACGCAGTTGCGGCCCACGCCGTGACCAACAAGGGCCTGGGAGCAGCCCTGATGCCTGGTGCCGGCGACGCCGATCCGACACTGGGAGAGACCTGCCACACGATGATCGTGAACGCAGGCGGCGAACTACTTGCGCGCGCTCACCAGGCGCACGCCGTACGCCCCGACGTCACCATCACCCACCTGCTCAAACTCGTCGGAGCCATCGCGCTGGCCACCGAACACGACAGTGACGGCGCCGCCGAGACCGAACGCCTGCTGACACTCGTCATCGACGGGGTGTGCCCGCGCGGGACAGGGCGGGGGCGATCCTTCGACACGCCAAGCGAGGACCTATAGCGCATTCCTATCGCCAGGAGATCCCTGGGCTCTCGCACCCCTCTCGCCTATCCTCGGTCGCTCTTAAAGAACTGCGTCATACCGCAGGTTCCGGGATGCGGTAGGAAGTATGCCCCCAGACCCCCGTAGGCGCTTCGCTCGTGTCCTCAAACGCCGGAGGGGCTGAACATCCGGCCCCTCCGGCGTTTGAGTAGCGAGGTCCGGGGCGGAGCCCCCCGATTAGCGGGAAGGGGCGGGGCGGGGAAACAAGCCCCGTGCAGCGGCCGCCCCCCACTACCTCCGCAACCGCCCTGCCACCGCATGCCCCACAAACAAGTAGACGACCGCCGCGAGGCCGTACCCGGCGACGACACGCGCCCAGGCCTCGTCGAAGGTGAACAGGTCGTGGGACCAGCCGGCCAGCCAGCGTGCGGTGTCCTGGACGAAGTTCACCAGGCTGTTGGTCCTGTTGGCGTCCAGCAGGTACATCAGTATCCAGAGGCCGATGATGCCGGCCATGACATCCGCGACGACGGTGATGACCGTCGCGGCCTGACGTGTTCCGTTGCGCAGACGTGGGGACATAGCGCTCTGCTTACCGATTGTGCGCATGTCAAACCTGCCGAAGGCCCCGGCGACGGCGGTTCAGTGGCCGTTCAGCTCAGCCAGCACGCGCAGGGTGTACGGGTCCGGCGCCGTCACCAGCAGGTCGGTGACCGGTCCCTCGTGCACCTGGGGCAAGGAACTGGTGGGCTGAAGCTGTTCTACGACATCGCGGTCGCCAGGGGCTTCGGGCCGCTCAGCCCGTTGACGCGTGACGTCCGGCGATGCCCACCCGGCAGGTAGTCCTGCAACTCAGACATCTTTACGAGACAACATCCAGGTCGGCATCAACGTGATTGATGTACCTCGGCTGTTCGACGCGCACCCGTCCTGTGCCACCTGGACGCGTGATTGCTCGTGTAGCCAATTGATTGTATTTATTTCTTAACGTGCCCTTTGGCCCGTTGTGGCTACGCTGCGACCGGCCACGACTCAAAGCCGCTCAGCAGCCGTCCTGACACAGGAGTTTTCATGTCGCATCGCTTCATCCGCCCCGCGGCTGCCCTGGTTCTGAGTGCTGCGCCCCTCTGCGACTTCGGCTTGCGGGGCCGCTTCCAGATCGGCTCCCAGGACGGCGGCCCGTACGCGGAAGCGCGCTCGCGGGCCCCGTCCTTGACCAGGGCGGCGGCGGCCTGAATCCTCGGGTCGCGTCGGGCGACGTGGTCATGCGACTCCTCCAGTGGGTGTGTTCCTGCCCGGCGCGGGCGGGAGGGCGGGCTGCTGGGTGCGGGGCGGGGTGGGCGCTGCCGAAGCGGGCGGGGGACGTGGGCGACGGCACGTTCGCGAATGCCGTCCCGGAGCTTGGCGGCGGCCTCGATGACCAGCCGGGTCTGCTCCACCGCGGCAACGTCGGTCGCCTGCTCCTGGCCCCGGCCCACCTTGCGGACCTCGCCCCGCTCCGGCCTCGGGCGCGGTGGTGCACCGGCAGGCATGGCGACGGTGTGCGGCAGGGCCCGGGAGCCCAGACGCCGCGAGCGCCGCTCAGCGTGGACCCGGGCGGTCAACGCGCCGGCGGCGAGGCGGGCCCGCTCGTAGCGGGACGCCGACCGGTTGCGGGTCAGCGGGCGCACCACGGCCTGGCCGTCGGTGTCGCGCGGGTACAGGGAGCGCAGATCGGCGGTCAGCCGGCGGCCGATGGATCGGGTGTAGCCGTCGATGGCGGCCCGCAGGATCTGCTCGTCCAGGCCGGGTTCGTGACGTTGGCCGCGCAGGACGTATGTGAGGTGGCGGCGGGCTTCTGTTAGCAGGTGCCGGTGCCGGAACCCGCCGCGCATCACGTACACCACGGCGACCGTGTCAACAGCGGCCAGGGCGACGCCGACCACCGGCCGCACCCTCGCCGCCGCGACCGCCGCACCCGCCCGCTCCGCCAGCCGGTACACGGTGCAGGCGCCCACCTTCCCGATCGCCGAATCCCGCCACGTCGCATACAGCTTCGACAGCGACCTCGCCTCGGACAGCTTCGGCGGACGCGAGCCATCGGCGGCCTGCCGGTCCAGCGCGTAGGCGGCCCGCTCCCCCGGCTCGTGCCCCTGCACCTCTTCGTAGTCGGCCACCAGGACGGGCATCGCGTCCGCGATCTGCTGACGACGGGTCGACTGCCGGCCGACGAGCCCCTGGTCAATGCCCGCGATTTCCATGACCGGCCTTCTGCCGGGCGTCACCTCGCGCGGCTCCCACACCCACCCGAGCCGGGCGGACACCTCCTCCATGAAGGCGATGCGCCACGATGGGGAGACCTGCTGCGCTGGGAGGCCAAGGACGCCGCGGACGGGTGACGTGTGAGGGAGGGTGGCCTGGTACGCCTCGGCGTCGTACGGCTCCTCTGGCCAGGCACGGATCCGAACGGCCGCCAACTGAGGTGTGCCGGGCGCGAGGCCCAGGTAGCGTCGCCCGACCGCGGGCCACGCGCATAGCCACCACCTGAACCGCCCTGCGGGTTCCCGGTTCCGCAGCGAATTCTACGACTGCCCCTGCACCGGGCGGCAGGTCCGCTCCGGCAGGAGCCGTGCATGGCTATGGATCTGTTCCCGCCTCGTGGTTGACCGCGCGGGCGCGGCCATGGAGCGTTGCCCCGTATGAAGGGGATACGGGGGAGCGGCGGCGCCGCCATGGTCGAGCACGCGCGCGCGCTGACCGAACGGCTGATTCGAGAACGTGGCTATGGGTATGTGCGTAACCACTATTGCGAGGAGTATTACCAGAAGGCGCTCGCGCTCGCCGAACTGCTGGCCCGGCGTGGACACGGTCCGCGTGTCGCGTCGGCCGCCCTGCTGCGGTGCGTGCTGCGGTACACAGACGTGACGTACGACGAGCTCCGGGCGGAGGGAGTGAAGCCGCGCGTGATCGGCCTGTTGGGCGTGTTCGCGGGGAGCCGCAGCAAGGGTGGGGACCCGCAGTGGGCGCGGATCGCCGTGTGGCCGGAGGCGGCGGCGATCGAGCGTGCGCGGCTCGAGCTCCGGTTCGCGGCAGGGCCCGAGGAACGGCATGTGCGGGCACTGGTCCGGCTGGACTGGCACGCCGGGAGCCTGCCGCCGCCGGCCCGCCTGCTGAAGGACTTGCCCAGCCGGGACAGCTTCACCCGCACCTACGCGAGCGCCGCGCTGGGCCGGTTACGCGCCCGTGAGGCGGTGGTCCCGCTGCTGCGTGTGGCCAGAAGCACCGACAAGAAGGCGTCGGAACTGGCCCTGCGCGAACTGGAGATCATTATCACCGGCCGGAGCTACGGGGGTTACTGGGAGGAGCCGCCCAGGCCTCCGGACGCCGACATGGTGGCGCTGCTCGAAAGCCTGGTGAGGGAACCGGTCGGCGAAGTGCGTGCCTTAGCCCTCGACCTCCTTGGGCGGCTCCGCGATCCCGCCCGGCTGCCCGTCTTCGCCGAAGCGCTGCGGGACTCGCACCCGCGGGCACGGGAGGCCGCTGCCATCGCGTGTGCGAGGACCGGCGACCCGGCTGCGTACGAGCCGCTGGTGGCCCTGGCCGGCAAGCGGGAGCTGTACCGATCCGACTACTACTGGGACCGCCACCGTCCCCTCATGGAGGCCCTGTACATACTCGGCGACCCCCGGGGCGTGCGCGTGCTCGCGCCCTGGACCGTTGACCAGCCGGGTGACATGGCATGGTGGGCCGCACGGGCCTTGGTGGCGTGCGCCGGGCCGGGCGCGACCGCCGAACTGGTGGCCGTCCTGCGTGGCAGGAGCGGGAAGTCGCTGGCCAATGACCATCACGCCTTCTGGGCGCTGGGGCAACTCGGTCAGCCGGGGGAGGAAGAGGCCGGGGCGGTCCTGGTCGAGTCACTGCGGCAGCTCCTCGTCCACGCACGGCCCAGCCAGGGCGCGCCCGCCTGCGTGGAGGCGCTCGGCAAACTCCAGGTCCGGGCGGCTGTGGACCTGCTCATCGAGACTGCCTCCGGCGGGGCCGAAGCCCCACCACTGTCGGCAGAGTGGGACCCACTGGCGCTTCTGCGACTCCGGTCGGTGGTCGCACTCGGCCGCATCGGCGATCCGCAGGCAATCGACGTGCTCATCGCGGCCACGGACGATCCACAGCCCGAGGTCCGCAGGCAAGCTGTGTACGCACTGGCGGCCGTCACCCACCGGCACGCCACGGACGGGCAGGCGGCCGGGCGCCGGCCCGACGAACGGATCATGATCCGGCTGATCGAGTTGTGCGACGGCCCCTACGCGCGACCAGTGCTGCCCGCCCTGCTCCGCGCCGCGGACCCTCGCGCCGTCCCCGCCCTCGAACGGCTGCGGGCGACGACGGACGACCCCAGGACTCGGCGTTTGGCCGGGCGCGCCTTGATCGCCTGCGCCCCCGGCGGACCCGCTGTGGCCGGTTGACATGTGACCTGGTTGGTGTCGGCTGGTGGTGGTTCAGTCATGGTCGATTGTGCGGCTGGGGACGCGTCCGAGTTCGCGTCCTCGCCGTTTCTCTCATCGTCCCGCGCCGCGCTCAAGCCCCCGCCTCTGACAACGGGCATCCGCCGCGGGCCCGCCGCTCCGGAGGCAGGCCCGCGGCGCACGCGTCGAGATCCGCCAGACGCAAGCCCGGTCTGACCCGCGAGGAGTTCGCCGCGCACTACCGCACGGTGCACGCCCCGCCCGCACGCCCCGCCGGCACGCTCACCGGCTCGTCCCCCGGCCCGCGGACCGGCTGTCGCGTCGTATGTGCACCAACATCCTGGTCACCGTGACCTCTTCGGAGTCGGCCGCCGCCACCACCTACTTCGCCACGTACCGGGTCGACGGCTACTCCGAGGGCATGGTGTCGCCCCGGCCGCCGACCCAAGTGGGGCACTACGAAGACACGTTCCGCAAGGTGGATGGCACCTGGCTGTTCTCCACCCGGGCCACGTTCCTACCCTTCGCCGGTCCTACGGGACGCCTCGACGAACCAGGCCGTCGTGACGTTGAAGTGATCACCTCCGAGTTCCCAGGGCTCATCTGATCGAGGGCCCCAATCCGCAGAGATTCACGGAGCCGCGGAAGAGTCGATTCCAAGGACTCTCGACAACGGAGAGTGACGGCCCCACAGACCCTGAACCAGAGCCGAGTTTTGACAGCACTGCGGTACTTGCCAGGGCAGCATCGGGATGCTCCTGGCGAAAGGTGCTGGTCATGCCGGAGTAGGGGTCAAGTTGCGAGGATTCCGCGCAGGATGGATCGTCTGGGCGCTGTAATCGCCGTGGAAAACCACTCGGCGGCATACGAAGCCGCGAGGCACAGTGATCCCATGAGTGGAAGAGGGCTGAACCAGGATGGGACGATCGCGCGTGAAGGTGCACTGAGCCGCGTGCCAGAAGCTTTCGCCCCTGTCGTCGATGCCTCCCGCGCTCAGATCACCGAGATGTTCGGCAGCACACGACTGCACAGCGCCTACCTCTACGGCAGCATTCCCCGCGGCGCCCCCATCCCCGGCGTATCCGACCTCGACCTGCTTCTCGCCCTCCGCGACGAGCCCACTGAGGCCGACCGAGCGGACGCCAAGACGATCGAGGCCGCTCTCGACCGTTCCTGCGCCCAAATCAACGGCGTCGGCATCCTCCTGTCCGGCGCACACACCCTTCTCAGCGAACTCGAACGCCATGACGGCGGCTTCTTCGTCGCCTGCCTGTGTACCCCGCTGCTGGGCCACGACCTCGCCGAACAGCTTCCCCGCTACCGCCCCACATCCTTGCTCGCCCGCGAGACGAACGGCGACCTCCCACTGGTGCTCCCGCGATGGCGCGCCCGAGCGGCCGAGGCCGCCACGGACGCCGACCGCAAGACCCTCAGCCGCGTCGTAGGCCGCCGCATCGTCCGCACAGGGTTCACGCTGATCATGCCTCGCTGGGGCGGCTGGACGAGCGACCTCAGCGACTCCGCCGAGCTATTCGGCAGCTACTACCCCAAGCGCGTCGAGCAGATGCGCGTGGCCGCGGCCACTGGCCGCACGCCCTCGGCAGACCCGGCGGTACTCAGCATGTTCATCGACCACCTGGGACCCTGGCTCGCAGCCGAATACACAGCCGTGCACGGCGAGAAAGCGCCCCGCCCCTGAGTTGACAGCACTCGCTTGTCACATGACGCTCCGCCCAGCGACTTACCGGGGCCACAAGCCAGCTGGCTTGTGGCCCCGCTCTTGCAAGGCGCTGCGTCAGAGGAACGCCGTGCCGTCAAATCTCAGGCTCTGGCTCACTTTCCGTGGGGCAAGCACGCTGAGTGACGGTTGTCGGGCGAGTGGTCCTTGGGGAAGTCGCCTGAAAATGGCCTGTCCCTGGTGTGGTGTGGTGTGGCTGACAGTTCGGCCCGTGGAAGAAGTGGTGCTCCGGCTGGAGGAGTTGCTGTTCCCGTCGATCGCGGACGTGGTGGTGCTCTCGGTCAACGTGAACGATGAGGCGATACGCATTGAGGCCCGAAGCACGGTGGCCGGGTCCGTCTGTCCCGGCTGCGGAGCTGGTCACGGCGGATTCACTGCCCCTATCTGCGGTTTCCCGCCGATGTGCCCAGCGGAGGCAGACGGGTCGTCCTCTGTTTGCGTGACCGCAGGTTCCTCTGCCCGGTCACTTCGTGCGGGCGGCGGACCTTCGCTGAGCAGACGCCAGGGCTGGCCCGTCGATACGGCCGGCGGACCGAGCGCAGCGAGCTTGCTCCACGGAAAGTGAGCCAGAACCCGAGAAGTGATGGCACTGCCCGTTGCTCCCCGTGCCGTCAGCCAGTTCCCCAGGGCCTTTGCATGATCGCGACTTGGTCTCCTGAATGTGCGCGTCATCCTGATCGGAGCGCGGGCGCCGCAACCTCACGATGCCCGACCACACATTTGATGACTCGTATTGGGCCGGGATCGCTAGGCTGGGACAAGTCAATGGCTGGAGGGGGGAGCTGGCGATGTCGTTCAGCTACTACGTTTATGTCAGCGATAGCAAGATCGACATGCTGTTGCCGCAGATCGACCCCAGGTTCGGGGCGAAGCGCCAGACAGAACTGGGCGTGAATCTCACGGTGCTGTCGGCGAAGCGAACGACTGAGGGCCCGTCCGACGACCGGATCGGCCGGCTGGAGACCGTTGTCCGGTACCTGCGCGATCACGGCGTCCTCGGCTCGGTGGACGAGCCGGGTCAGTTCTTCTGGGGGCGGCTGCCGATGCGCTGGGGGGCGTTCCCCGCCGATCCCACGTCCTCGCTGGTGTTCTTCGGCGGGCGGAGCGAGCATACCGTCGTCGGGCTGGGCGGCTCGTACAAGCACGTGTGCGACTCCGTGCCGGACGCCGAGGCGCACGGGATGGGGCGCTCCATGATGTCGTCGATGCTCGACGGGCTGGGAGTCACCTCGGACCTGGAGGATGAGTACGTCGCCGACGCGGTGGACGGCGACCTCGACCGGGCCGATCGCGCCGCGCTCGCCCGGGTGCAGGGCGCCGTGGCGAGCCTGCGATGGCCGGCGCAGAACGTCGAGTTCGTGGCCAAGCGCCTGCTGCACGGCGACAGCCCGGACGGCACAGCCAGGTCGGTGCTGCTCGGGACGCCGGTGTACGTCGCGATCGTCGACTGACGGCGATGGAAGCGTGGCACCGCGGAGACCTGATCCTCGGCCTCTACGAGGTCTTGGACGTGGTGCGCACCGGCGGCATGGGACTGGTGCACCGGGTCCGGCACCGCGGCTGGGACATCGACCTGGCGGTGAAGACCCCGCGCCGGGCCCTGGTCCGCTCGCCGGAGGCGATCCGGGACTTCGAACGGGAAGCCGAGGTGTGGGTTGGGCTGGGCCTGCACCCGCACATCGCGAACTGCGTCTACGTCCGCACCCTCGACGGCGTGCCCCGGGTCTTCGCGGAGTGGGCGGACGGCGGCAGCCTGGCTGAAGCCATCCGGAGTCGGAGCCTCTACGGGAATGACCCCCTGGGATCGCTGCTGGACGTCGCCATCCAGTCCGCGTGGGGGCTCGACCACGCGCACGAGAACGGGGTCGTGCACCAAGACGTCAAGCCCGCCAACGTGATGCTCACCCGGGACGGCACGGTCAAGGTCACCGACTTCGGCATGGCCCGGGCCCGCATGGCCACCGGGGAGGACGCCGGGGACACGGATCCGTTCGTCAGCCGCGGCGGCCTGACTCCCGCGTACTGCTCGCCCGAACAGGCGCAGTCGCCGGGCGGGCTCACGACGGCCACGGACACCTGGTCCTGGGCGGTCACCGTCCTTGAAATGTTCCTCGGCCGGCCACCGGACCCGGACGGGACCGCAGCGGGCGGCGTCTTCGACGCGTTCGCCCGCTCCGGGGTCCCGGACGCGATCCTGCCGGTACCGGGCGAGGTGGCGGAACTGCTGCGCAAGTGCTTCACCGAAGACCCGGCCGCGCGCCCCGGCCGGCTCGGGCCGCTCGCGGAGCGCCTGATCCGAGTGCACGAGCGGGAAGTCGGCCCGTACCTCCGGCGCGTTCCGGCGGCGGCCACCCTGCTCGCCGACGGCCTGTCCAACCACGCACTGTCCATGCTGGACCTCGGCCGCCGCGACAGGGCCGAGGAGCTGTGGACCCGGGCTCTGCGGGCGGATCCGCACCACCCGCACGCCCGCTACAACCGCGGGCTGCACCGATGGCGGACCGGGGTGATCACCGACGCCGAGCTGGTCGACGAACTGGAATCCGTGCGGTTCGGGGACTTGGGTGACGGCGTGGGGGCATACCTGCTCGCGCTGGTGCACCGGGAACGCGGTGATCCGGTCGCGGCGGCCGCGCTGCTGCGGGACGCGGACGCGCGGACGCCCGAAGATCCGGAGGCCGCCGCCGCGCTCGCGTCGGTCGAGTACGCACCCGCCCCCGCGCAATCGGTCCTGCCAGGGGAGCACGAGGACAGGATCGCCGCCCTCGCACTGACCCCGGACGGCCAGGTCGCGGTCTCGGCCGACCGCTCCGGCGGGCTGCGGATCTGGGACGTCCCGGCGAAGGAGTGCCGGCAGCAGCTGCAGCTCGAGAAATACAGCGCCTCGGCCGTGGCGGTGCGCGACGACGGACAGCTCGTGGTCGTCGGCGGGGGAATCGGGCGGGCACTCGTGCTCGACCTCGAAGCCGCGGCCGGGTTCGAGCTGCCCGGCCACCCCAGCTGGGTGGGCCTGGTCGCGCTGACGGCGGACCAGCGGCACGCGGTCACCAGCGGCTTCGAAGGGGAAACCGTCACCTGGGACCTGGAGACGCGCGAACCACTGGACGTCCGGCAGTTCGAGAACAAGGCGGACGTCCTCGGTGCCCACGGCACCCTGTGCTCCGTCATCGACTGGCAGCGTCGCACGACCTCCGTGTACGACGTCCGCACGGGCAGGCTGGTGCACCGGTTCGACCACACCCTGATGGAGGCGCGGTTCAGCGGCGACGGTCGCCTCGCCGTGATCCGCCCCGGCAGCACCGACGTCCGCCTGGTCGATCTCGAATCCGGCGAATGCCGGCGGAAGCTGAAGACCGGCTACAGCCGGATCGCCGTCAACCTGGACGGCACGGTCGGCTTCTCCAGCGGCGGCCGCGACGAGCCGTCGCGGGTGTGGGACCTGAGCAGTGGCCGGTGCCGCCTGTCCCTGGACCCGGCGCCCGGCACCGAGGAGGTCGTGCTGAGCGCGGACGGGGCGGTCGCCTTGACCACCGAGGGGAAGTCCATGCGGGTGTGGCACCTGCCGCCCGCGGGACCGCCAGCCCCATGGAGCTACGTCCGTCCGCACGCAGCCCCGGACGTCGCCGTCACCGCCGCCCGGGCGGCTGCGCTGCTGGCGGAGGCGGCCACGCTGGCCGGCGCCGGGCGGCTCGACGAGGCGGCCGGCCGGATCCGCTCCACTCGCGCGCTGCCCGGGCACCGGCGGCAGGCGGAGCCGGTGCGTCTCTGGCGCCGGCTCGGCGCCCTCGGCCGCCGGACCGAGCTCGCCGACGCCTGGGCCGCGGGCCGGATCGTCTTGGAGGACGGCTGGTCATGGGCCCTGGAGTTCAGCGGCCGCAGTCCCACCGCGCTCGCTCGCAACGGGAACGCCGCCGAGGCGTGGGTCTTCGACGTCGAGACGGGGCAGCTGCTGCACACGCTCAGCCTGCACACCGGCCACCTCAGCGCCGTGGCAATGACCGCCGACGGCCGGCTCGCGGTGTCCGGGGGCGAGGACGGCCGCGTCGTCGCCTGGCACCCGCGCGACGGGCGGATCGTCCAGCTATTAACCAGCCCCCGCGACGACGTGTACTACGTCGCGGTCAGCGAGGACGGCCAATTGGCTCTCTCGGGAACCGCCGACGGCCTGGTCACGGCCTGGGACATCGGCAGCGGCCGGACCATCGGGCGCTGGCAGGCGCACCCAGGGGCGGTGCTGGACGTGGCCGTCAGCGCTGATCACCGCTACGGGCTCTCGCGCGGCCAAGACGTCAGCGTGAAAATCTGGGATCTGCGGAAAGGCGAGCTCCGGTGGGTGCTGCGCGGGCACGACGAGTGGATCGGCGCCGCACGGCTGAGCGACGACAGCCGGTTCGTGGTCACCGGTGGCGCCGACGCCACGGTGCGGGTCTGGCGGACCGCCGACGGGCAGTGTGAGGTGGTGCTCACCGGGCACACGGACGCCGTGGTCGACGTCCTGCCGAGCGCGGACGCCCGGCTGCTGCTGTCCTGCTCAGTGGACGGCACCGCCCGGCTCTGGGACGTCGTGGGTGCTCGCTGCCTCCACGTCCTGGCTGGGCACACCGGCATCGTGCGCAGCCTGGCCGTCACACCGGACTTCCGGCTCGCGGCGTCGGGCGGGGAGGACCGCAAGGCCCGGCTGTGGGACCTCACGACCGGTCGGCAGCTGCGCGCCTTCACCGGCTTTTCGGACGCGGTCACGCACGTCGCGCTGGCCCCCGACGGCGCCCTGCTCCTGGCCGGCGACGAGGGCGGGCGCCTGCTGACCTGGGCACTGGACTGGGAGTACGACTTCAGCTCGGCGACCGGCTCCCTGCGGCCGGAGGCCGAGCCCGCACTCGACGAGCTGCGGGCCGAGGTCGCCGTTCCGCTGCCTTCCCGCAAAGACAGCCGCCCGGCGCTCGTCGAGGCGTTCGCCCGCCTCGACGACCGGCAGCGGCACGCCGTCACCCGCACCCTGGAACTCGTCGGCGAACTGGACAAGATCCCATCGCGCGACGCGACCGGCTATCGGCTGTACGTGCACGGCGTGGCCGAGGACGCGGCGACCCGCGAGCCCACGCAGGTGCCCAGCACGGCCGAACTGCTCGCGCTGGTGCTGCGGCCGGAGGCGGAGCTGGGCCGGTCCGACAAGGCCTGGGCCGGCTTCTTCGCCGGCCAGCTCCAGAACGACCTCGTCACGCTCGCCGAAGGCGCCGTGGCCCTGCGCCGCGCGGGCGATCTCGCCGCGGCCGAGCACGCGTGGCACCTCATCGTCGACGTCCGCTCCCATCTGTGGGACGCCGGACACGTCGAGACCCAGGGCGCGATGCTCGGCTGGGCGGAGGTTCTCACCGACCTGCACCGGGAGGCGGAGGCCCTGGCGCTGGTCCGGGCGGTGACCGGAGAGCGCGCACAGGACCTGGGGTCGGACCACCCGGCCACCCTTGAGGCGACCGTGAAGCTCGCGTCCCTGCTCTCGGCGAGCGGCGAGCAGACGGAAGCGAAACGGATGTACGACGACCTGCTGCCCCGGCTCGTGAAGCGCTTCGGCCGCGACGACGACCGGACGCTCGACGCCCGGGTGGGGCTGGCGCGCGTGCACCACCGGCTCGGGCGACTGGGCGACGCCGAGCCGGTCTTGCGCGAGGTGCTGGCGAAACGGCGGCTGCGGCTGGGCGACGACCACCCGGACACGCTCGCCGTCCAGACCGAGCTGGACAGCGTGCGGGGACAGCAGGAGGTCGCGGACTCGGGGAAGCAGGCACCGTGGCGATGGAGGAGGAGGCGGTGATCCCGGGTCGGCCCAGTATCGAAGCCCTGATCACCGGCACGGTATTGCCCCTACTCTCTCATCATCACGCGTCTCTCCTTCTGCTGAGGCGACCTCTACCGGCCCCTCGAGGGCCGGGCTCCCGCCCGAGGAAGCGACCGGCAGCCCCGACACCCCGGCCGCCGCTGCGCTCCCCCACGCAAGCTGGTGGCCATCGTGAAGAGCAGCCCCGGCCGGCACTGCACCACCAGACCGCCACCCTGGAACGACTCCGCGTGGACCGCCAGCTCGAAGAAGCCCTCGCTCATGGCCCTGACCCGCTCCACCTCGCCAAGGTCTTCGGCCTCAGTGAGAAGGCCGCGATCCGGTACGCGAACTCCGCACGGGCACTACTGGAGCAGGCCGCCGAACAGAACACCTGTGAGGGCCGGCAGTGACCATCTGCCATTCTCCTTTCCATGTCCGCACGAAATCGAAGACTGCCCCGGCACCGCGCCTGGCCACTGACCACCACCGACATCAACGAGCATCTCGGTCCCTACATGACCCGCGTCACGGACCTGCGGTTCCTCACCGGACATGACGGCGGGACCATCGTCCTGGGAGCAGCATGGATCGCTCCGAACCCCCACAACTACGGCAGCGGCATCCACCCGGACATGGTCGGCTTCCGAATAGACGTCCACCCAGTCGATGCCACTGAACGTGCTGCCACCCGCGCTGTTCTACGAGCGCATGCCCTCCCACAACTCCACGAATGGATCACGCAGGCGATCGCTGCCGACGAGACCTGGCACCTGACCCCCCACCAGCACTACTGGCGACTCACCGGCGGCCACCTCACCCACCGCGACGAAGCGTGAACCGAGTTCGGACGCCACGCACACCCCCACATCAGCAAGGTCACACGCGCGGGTTCACAGCAAACCCGAGGGGCTGCACATGGAATCCGGGCACAGGAACCCTCGGGTTCCCGCCGAGGAACCCTCAATTCCCGTGAACTCACGGGACTCAAGGCCCTGTTCTCCCGAAGCTGCCGCGAAGTGACAAGTAGCTCTCTGTAGCGGATCAGGGGTGTGCTTGTCAGTGTTTTCGATCTTCTGGGCTCATCGGAGGCCATGCTCGGCGACGTTGGTCCGGTCATGGCGACCGGATGGAGACCGGGGTGCGGCAGGAGTGGGAGCCGGAGGACCTGATCGAGGTCTGGACGCTGCTGGAGGAGGACCGGGAGCGGCTGCGGAACAAGTCGGAGGCGAACCGGTTGGGGTTCGCGCTGTTGCTGAAGTTCTTCGAGGTGGAGGCCCGGTTCCCGGAGAACGCCGAGGAGTTCCCAGCACCGGCGGTGTCGTATGTCGCTCAGGCGGCACCGGGTGGAGATCCGGAGCGCGTTCGGCTTCCGTGAGTGCACGGAGGAGGACCAGGCCCAGCTCGCCGAGTTTGGAACACCCGCTACCTGGACACCGCCGTCGCCCAGTTCCGCGCCGAAGGCCACGAGATCAGGGACGAGGATGTGGCCCGCCTCTCCGCGCTCAAGACCGGCACATCAACTTCCTGGGCCGCTACCTGTTCCACATCGGCGCGAGCGGCCCCGCCCAGGGCCTGCGGCCCCTGCGCGACCCGGACGCGGTCGACGACGAGGACACCGAAGACTGACCAGGTCAGGGCCGGGCACGGCGCCACGACGCCGACGTTGCCGCGCGGCCGGGCTGAGTACAGGGCCTGCCGCATGGCCTCGCCGGTGCCGACGGGTCGCGGGTGCGGCTGCCGTCGAACTTCCGGGCCGCCCACCGGCGGGAGAGCGAACGGCGGGCGGCCCGGTCGGGTGCGGTCAGGGTGTGATCAGGGAGCGAGCACGACCGTCTTGCCGGGCAGCCGCCCGGCGCCGGCGTCCTCATGCACGGCGGCCAGCTCGGCCACAGGGCGGTGGGCGGCAACGTGGAGCCGGAGCTTGCCGGCATCCACCTTGGCGACCAGCTCGGTCAGTTGGGCTCCGTCGCTGCGGACCCACAGGCTCGCGCTGCGCACCCCCCGGGCGGGGTCCTCGGGAATCGGACCGGCTGTGCTGGCGGCGACCCCGCCGTCGGCGATGTAGTTCGTCAGCTGCGCGAGCTCCTCCGGGGAGACCCGCACATGGTTCACCACGACCTGGAACGGACCGCCCACGGCGGCCGGACCCGCGGCGAGGGCGAGGGGGCCGACGACCCGGTCCGCGCCGTAGCCCCGAAGGCGGTCGGCGTGCTGCGGCGCGTCCACCGCGGTCACGTGCGCCCCCGCGTCGACGGCGAGCTGCACCACGAGGCTGCCAACCGCGCCCCCCGCCCCGTTGACCAGGACGGTCTGACCGGGCTTCAGCTCGGCGAGCTCGAACGCCGTCTGCCAGGCCGCCAGGCCGGTCAGCGGCAGCGCCGCGGCGTCGACCAGCTCGGTCGTCCGGGGCGCCGGGGCCAGGGACTCGGCCGGGGCGAGCACGTACTCGGCGGCGCCGCCGGCGGAGTCGAGGGGCAGCATCGCCACGACCCGGTCGCCGACCTCCAGGCCCGTCACGTCCGCGCCGAGTTCAGCGACGGTGCCCGCCAGGTCGATCCCCGGCACGTACGGGAGAGTGATCGGGATCATCTCGGCCAGGACACCGGCGCGGATGTGGTCGTCGACCGGGTTGAACGACGTGGCCGCCACCCGCACCAGCACCTGCCCGGTGCCGGGGACAGGACGGTCGACGTCCTCGTAGCGCAGGACCTCGCTGCTGCCGAACTCATGGAAACGCATTGCCTTCATGGCACTTTCCTCCAGGGGGTATTGATGTCGTCGCCAAGGGATGAGGCGATCAGGCGGGAAGGTGAAGCACGCCGAGGCGCTCAGGTCAGTTGCACCGACCGGGTGGAGTTGCCCATCACCATGCGGTCGATGGTGCTCACGGCGCTGCCGGGGTCATCGGCGGCGCCGACGGTGAGCAGCAGCGGGACGAAGTGGTCGGCCGTCGGATGGGCGACCGCGGCGCCGGGTGCCTTGTTGCGGTAGTCGGTGAGGGCGTCGGCGTCGCCCCGGGCGAGGGCGTCAACGGCCCATTCGTCGAAGGCCGTGGTGTCGGCGGCGAGCTCCGGCCGGCGGAAGACGGCGAAGCTGTGCGTCATGAAGCCCGAGCCGAGAACGAGGATGCCTTCTTCGCGCAGAGGCCGCAGGCGTGCCCCGAGCTCGAGCAGAGCGCTGGGGTCGAGGCTGGGCATCGACAGCTGCACGACCGGGACGTCGGCCGCGGGGTACATGGCCATGAGCGGGATAAAGGCGCCGTGGTCGAGGCCGCGGTCGGCGAACTCGTGCACCGGCGTCCGGCCCAGCAGGCCCATGAGTCGCCGAGCCAGGTCGGTGGCGTCCGGGGTTGCGTAGGGAAGGGTCTTGTAGCGGGGGTGGAATCCACTGAAATCGTAGTAGAGCGGGGTGCCGGCCGCGGCTGCGGATATCGCGACCGGTGCCCGTTCCCAGTGGGCCGAGATGACGACGATGGCCCGGGGTTTGGGCATCGACTGGGCCCAGTCGAAGAGGTCGCTGAGCCACTGCGGATCGTCGAGGGTGAACGGGGCCCCGTGGCTGACGAAGAGGCTGGGCAGGGGACCGTCGGAGGGGGTCCACACCCGCTGCTCGCGCGCCTGTGGCAGGACCCGGGCAAGAAGATCGTCGTACGCCGCGGCTGGTGTGCGCGACGGGAAGGGGGAAGTCAGGCCGTTCGGGGAGGCCAGGCTGCTCGTGGTGGTCGTCGAAATCAGCTCCTTCACTTGCCTTGGCAAGTATTTTCACTTGCCTATGCAAGTGAAAAAGTAGCCCATCGAGGGTTGCCTAGGCAAGTGATGCGAGTTGCTCGGGCAAGTATGATGGGGCTCATGGACACCCAGTCACCCTGGCTCGACGACGACCAGCAGAACCTGTGGCAGGCGCTGCTCACGGTCGTCATCGCCCTCCCGGCGGCCCTCGACCGCCAGCTGCAGCGAGACGCAGGCATCTCCAACTTCGAGTACGGGGTTCTGGCCCAGCTGTCCATGGCCGACGAGGCCACGATGCGGCTCAGTGACCTGGCCCGGGTCTGCGACAGCACCCAGCCCCGCCTGTCGAAGGTGATGGACCGCTTCGAAGCCCGCGACTGGGTCGCCCGCCGACCCGACCCCAGCGACGGTCGATATACCCTCGCCACCCTGAACGACGCCGGCCGGCAGAAGCTCGTCGAGAGCGCACCGGAACACGTCGCGCAGGTGAAGCGGCTCGTGTTCGATCCGCTCAGCGCCGCTCAGCGCCGCCACCTCGGGGCCGCACTCACCCGCATAGCCGCTACCGTGCGCCGGGAAGTCGAAGGAGGCTGAGCTCCACCCTCAGGCGGGGTCTTCCGTCAGCTCTGCGACGCCGGTGATGCGGTGCATGGGGAAGGTGCGGACCTCGGCGGCGGTGTGGTCGTACGCCGTGACGAAACCGCCCTCCACCCGGACCGGGGCGATGACGCGCCCAGGAGACCGCCCGCCGAACACCGTCAGAGAGCAACCGCAGCTGCTCTCACAAATGACCCTTTCCCGGAGCAAGGTCACTCGACAGCCGCGAAGGCCCTCCGGATCGTTCGCACAACTCGTTCTCACTCAAAAGTGGGATCACCCTCTTCGCGAGGTCGGCCGGCAGGGACGGATTACCGGCGAGTTCGACCAGGTGGACGCCCTCGGAGAGGAACCGCTCGGCGTCCGCGCGGTCGAGAAGCCCCGGCGCAGCGCCTTTGGCAGGGCGGCGGGGTCGCGGAGCAGCGCCGCCGTGAGTCGTGCGTCGTGAGGACACGCGCACAGCGCGGCCGACCGTTCCGCTGCGGCTGTACGTGTAGTCGCCGGACGCGCTGGAGCAGCCCGATAAGCTCGATCCGTCGATCTGCCACTGCGCGGTGGCGCTCGCGGGGGCCTGTGCGACACCCACCGCCAGGGCAGCGGTCGCGGTGACGAGGGCGAGACGCCTGCCAACTCGTGTGGTCACATGTCCTTGCGAGTACATGGTGGCCGCCGGGTCCGGCGGCCGGGTGCACGCCCGTACCTGGGTGATGATGCGGGGTCAGGTGACAGATCCGGGGCGGGCTCGGCCTGGACGGCGGCGCGGCCGGTCACTCGTCTCCAGTGTCATCCTGTCGGAGCCTTCGGGCTCCCATGGCCGGCGCTTGAATCGGCCAGTCCCGAAGACCCGAAAGCCGTCACGCCATGCGAAGCGGCCACAGCCAGTGTGGCTGTGGCCGCTCTCCCTGTGCGTTGTGAACTAGAGGAAGTGCACGGTCTCCACATCGCCTTCCTTCCGCTGGACGCGTATCGAGCCGCCTTCGTCAATGACTTCCATCAGGAACGCGTACGTCTGAATCGCGCGATTGATGGTGTCCGTCTTGGAGTCCTCGGTGAGCTCGACGGCTCGGTCGAGGGCCTGTGCCGACTTAGGGGTGAGGTTCAGCGAGACCCTCTCAAGCGGCTGAGCCTTACGGCTCACCTTTTCGGTCCTTCGGTTGGTTGGGTCAACGATGGTGCTCACAGGTCTCTCCTAGCGGAGTCGAAGGCATGACTTCGTGGTCCGGTCCACCGGAACTCTGTCGCGCTGCTAACAACGTACTGCCCGAACCGACAGATCGCCATACTTTACGCACCTGATAACCATCTGTTGTCAGTATCTCGCGAGCATTTTACGCGCCTCGTCTGCGCACAGTAAGCGGTTCTTAATCATACGAAATGATGACGACGTATGCTTCGTAAGATCTTCACGAGCGTCTAAGGTGGCAATATTCGGCTCCGCTCCAGCCGAGCCGCTCCTCTCAGAAGGAGACGACCGTGGGTATTCGACTCGCGCGCTTCGGCTCGGCGACTCATGCGCCCAGCCGAGCCAATACCACCGAGCCCGTCGCCCTTGAGCCCGTAACCGCAAGGGCTGACCTCAGCGCCCCGCCCGTCGCCACCGACTCGTGGGGCGCCCGTGTGCGGTACCGACTTCGTGCGCTCCGTCGAGTCGACTCGGACCTGCCTGCTCAAGAGGGGGACCCGACATCGAGGGCCGACATCATCAGCGTGGTGGCTGCACTCCAGGGGACGCAAAGGAACGAGCTGGAGATCCATCTCAAGAACCGCTCGGTGAAAACGATCTCCACCTCGTCGGAGACCAGCTGGGTCGGCATCCTGGGAGCGCTGAAGCGCAGCACCATGTGGGGGACCGGGTTGAGCCTGCTTGCTGCGCTCCTGCTGCACAGTCTGATGCCGGTCTGGGCCACCGTGGCCACGTCCATCGCGATCTTCACGATGTTCAGCATCGTGCTGCCGATCGCGGCCTACCAGATCGCCAAGGCCCACCGGACCGTGCAGGCCCCATAGGAAACTGACCCGGTCCCCGGGTGCCCCTCCGGTCATATCGACCAGAGGGGCACTCGTCTTCCGGCCGTGAGCTGTCACTGTGACGGCCTCTGCGCGGATGCGCGGAGCGAGGCTGCGACGTCCGCCTGGCGCTCGCTGACAGCGACCCGGCGGCGGCGCGGGAAGTCGGCGCGAGCCGCAGAGAGGGCGCCTGGGTCAGCGTCTGCTCGCCCGTCCCAGGCGCCGCCACACCGCCGTGTCCGCGCCGTGCTCACGCAGCTGCTCCAGGGTGGTGACGAGGACGGGCACGACCTGGCGGTAGCCCCGGGCCGTGATGCCGCGCTGGTACACGTCGCGCCGGCGGGACGCCCAGTACCGGCGGCCGGCCTCCTCCCGGACCGCGATGGTGTTGGCGACCTTGGCGGGCGTCGTGTCGGCGAACACGAACGCCAGCGGCGGCGTGCCCTCCCTGCCGGTCGGCGGGTAGTACCAGCGCCACAGCCGCTCTTCGTGGTCAATGTGCTCGATGTCGTCGGCCCGGGTGCGGGCCAGCCGCACCGTCCTCTCGTCCGCGTCCGAGGGCAGCAGCCGGAACCAGTCGGCGTACCGGCGCAGCTTGTGCACCAGCTCGTGGGGGTCCTCGGTACGGCGGTCGATCTCCAGCAACATGACCGGCACCCCGGCGTCCGGTGCCCGCATCACCAGGTCCGCCCGCTGTACGAATCCGTTGCCGAGCCGGTGGGCGACTTCGGTCTGCCGGCCCAGCCGGTGCCCGATGCCCGCCCGGTGCAGTTCGGCGGCCGTGGACGTGACCGCCGCGGCGTGGGCGTCGTAGCCGGTGCCCAGCACCTCACCCGTGAGCGGGTCGTGCTCCTCCTTGCGCAGCGCCGACACCCGTATGGCCTTCGGCTCCAGGAGCTGCTTGGCTTCGCGGTGTCCTCGGGCGGTGAGCACCCACACCTGCCGATGGTCGTCCTGGACGGACGCGATCCTCGCCAGGCGGTGGTCTTCGAGATCCAGGAGGTTGTCCCGCGTGAGCCGGTCGTGCCGGTTCTCCGGGGGGGGGCAGCTTCCACAGCTGATCGGCGGTCACCCGCTGGAAGATGCCCAGTGCTTGCAGCAGCTCCCTGCGCCGGGGCTCTGTCGAGTTCTTCCGGTGAGCAGGACGCCTTGGGACATGAGGGTTGTCGGACCTCCGGCGACCCCTGACCGCCGGGACTGACCTGCCAAAACGCTCAGGCGGCGCGCGTCGGCCGCGGAGGGGCCGACGGAGGAGTCGACGGAGGGGGTCGCATGGGCACCGCGCGGCGGCTCGGCAGAGCGCTTGTCTGCGACCAGGTAAGGCTGCTCGGGCGGATTGCTGACGGGCATCGGATCCTCGGTTCTCCGACCGGCGGCCGGGTCGGTGAGCTGGACCGGCTCGCGCACCGCTGCGCACAAACCAGTGGCCACCGTGAACAAGTACCCCTTGACCGCGGTCTGTTCACCCCGGCCCGGCTCGTCCGCCAGGTCCCTTGACCACCCCTCGACCGACCGTTTTGTCCGTGACCAGCACCACCGCCCCCCAGGGCTGCCGTATCCGGCCAGGAGGGAGATCCCTCCCCTCCTGCACATGGATGGGCAAGCGACGAAATGCAGCTCCCGAAGTGACGAAATGGCTGTCGCCCACAGCGTGCTGGACGGCCGCGACGGGAGCTGTCCGCTGTCATCCAGTCGAGGCGATTGACAAGGAACCCAGCCGTTCGGGCCTCCTTTGCCAGCAAACCTAGTCGTGGGACGGGTTGTGCTGGGAGTACCGGGCGACGACGACTACTCCGCCGACCGGACCGCCGAATACCGAGCCGGTGCGCCGTGGTCAGCCGCTTCACCGTACGAGCGGGCCGGTCTGCCCTGTGGGGAATTCCTGGATGCCGAGTACCCGCAGCAGGTCCAGCCGCTCGCGGGTCTCGGCGTCCGCCGGGGTGAGCACCAGCAGTTGCTGCCCCTGGTCGGGAGTGACCAGGGTTTCGCAGTCCATCAGCAGGCGGCCCACTCTCGGGTGCAGGAAGGTCTTGCGGTCGGCGCGCCGGACCGCCACCTCGTGCTCGGCCCAGAGCCGGCGGAAGTCGGCGCTCGCGGCCTGCAACCGGTCGACGAGTCCGGCGACCGTGGGGTCGCCGGACCGGCGGCCGGCGGCCGCGCGCAGGTCGGCCACGAGCCGGCGGGCGCGGTAATCCTGCTCCTCGGGCGGGCAGACGGCGCGGGCAGCGGGGTCGGTGAACCAGCGGTATGCGACGTAGCGCCGGTCGCCGCAGAAGCCGGTGTGATCGCCCGTCAGCAGGACGGATGCCCGGTTCTGGGCGAGGACCTCGCCCAGGTCGGACAGCACCAGGGCCGGGGTGTCGCCGAGCAGGTCGAGCATGCGGACCAGGCCGGCGCGGGCCAGTCGGGCCACCCCGTCGGCGGGCGGGGGCCGGTGGCCGGCCAGGTGGAACAGGTGGTCGCGCTCGTCGTCGGACAGGCGCAACGCCCGGGCCAGCGCGCCGAGTAGCTGGGTCGAAGGCTGACTGCTGCGGCCCTGCTCAATGCGTACGACGTAGTCCACCGACATGCCGGCGAGCATGGCCACCTCTTCCCGGCGCAGGCCGGTGGTGCGGCGGCGGGGGCCGTCGGCGATGCCGACCTCGGCCGGGCGGATCGCCTCGCGGCGGCGGCGCAGGAAGTCGGCGAGCTGATCACGTTCCATGCCCCCCATGGTCCCGCGCGGGGGCGAGCCGAGCCAGGGAGCGGCTCTCCCATGATGAACACTCCGCTCCCGTACGTCGCGGCGCGGGCGCAAGGTGGGTGACAGATCCGACGACGAAGGAGAACGCGATGCAGATACGAACTCTGGGCACCACCGGCCCGGCCGTTTCCGCGCTGGGCCTGGGTGCGATGAGCATGTCGGGCGCCTACGGCGCGGCCGACCGCGCGGAGAGTATCGCCACCGTGCACGCCGCGCTGGAGGCCGGCGTCACGCTGATCGACACCGGCGACATCTATGCGATGGGCCACAACGAGCTGCTGCTCGCCGAGGCGCTGCGCGGCCGGGATCGGGACAACTACCAGCTGAGCGTCAAGTTCGGCATGTTGCGAGGGCCGGGCCGCGAGCACGGCGGGATGGACGGCCGTCCCGAGGCGGTGAAGAACTTCCTGGCTTATTCGCTGACCCGGCTCGGCACCGACCACATCGACATCTACCGTCCCGCCCGGCTGGACCCGGCGGTACCGATCGAGGAGACGGTGGGCGCGATCAAGGAGCTGATCGACGCCGGGTACGTGCGGCACCTCGGCCTCTCGGAGGTCGACGCGGCGACGATCCGCCGGGCGCACGCCGTGCACCCGGTCGCCGACCTGCAGATCGAGTACTCGCTGATCTCCCGCGCGGTGGAGGCGGACGTTCTGCCCACGCTGCGAGAGCTCGGCATCGGCCTGACCGCGTACGGCGTCCTCAGCCGCGGCCTTATCTCCGGGCACTGGTCCGCCGGCCACACCGCCGGCCCCGGCGACAGCCGCGACTTCAACCCGCGGTTCACGAGCGGGAACGTGGAACACAACCTCGCCCTCGTGGAGGCTCTGCGCCGGGTCGCCGAGGCGAAGGGGTGCACCGTCGCCCAGCTGGCCATCGCCTGGGTGGCCGCACAGGGCGAGGACATCGTGCCACTGGTCGGCGCCCGCACCCGCGAGCGGCTGGCCGAGGCGCTGCCCGCGACGGAGCTGAACCTCACCGCGGACGACCTCGCCGAGATCGAGAAGGCGGTACCGCCGGGCGCGGCGCGTGGCGACCGATACCCGTCCGCGTTCATGTCCAGCCTCGGAGTGGGGAACTGAGTCCGGCTCTCCGGGAGTCGTCACCGTGCCATCGATGGCTAGCCAATTGTCGTCGTATGAGTCGCCCCGGACCGTGGCGAACTGATGGCGCACGGGCGGAGTTCGACACTGCTCATATGATCACTAAAGAGCACTGTGCCAGCGCGCTGGCCGACGGGACGGACTGTCTGCCATCCAACCCAGTCGCCGCAGGTCAGAGCACGGCTCCGGACTAACTTCCGCGTCAAAGAACAGGAGCGGTGGCTCAGGCCAAGGCCGCACCGTCGGCAGCGACACTATGCGTCTGAATTGTCACTGTCAGTTCGCAATCGCGCGTGGTGAGGTGAGGCCACCAGCCTCGCTGAGAACGTGGCCACTGACGAAGCAGTCCCGGCGGAGGGGACCGCTGAACCGGAGCACCGGCTGGTCATGATCATGCTGTCCCTACAGCGCAGGACATGGAGCGCGCCGAACTCGCCCGCAAGGAACTGGCCGCCCGGGGTGTGGACGGGGTTTCGACCAGCAAGCATTGGTGAGGCTTCGCGATCCGTCTCAGCGCCGAGGCTGCCGACGTGGCCGCAGACATCAGTGAATACATCGGCGATATCGCCGGCTCCATCCTGCCGTCTCCCTTCAATAAGATCGTCGAGGCGTTCTGCAAGATCAAGGCAGCGTTGATCAAGGCCGTCTCCGCCGGATATGGCTGCCGGCACTCCTCCAACCCGGCCCTGGCCGTCTACAACGGCAAGCTGTACTGCGTCCACTGCGGCAACAACGACGCAAGCATGTGGTGCACCACCTTCGACGGCACCCGCTGGAGCCGCGCCATCCGCATCCCCGACGCGGCGACCGTCGCCGGACCGGCGCTCGCCGTCTTCAAGGGCAAACTGTCCTGCGTTCACCGGGGCAACAGCGACCAGAGCCTGTGGTGGATGACCTTCGACGGCAGCCGCTGGAGCCAGGACACCGAGTTCAGCCGGCACGGCAGCGGCGCCGGACCGGCCCTGATCGTCTACCGCGACCCCTACGGCACCGAAGACCAGCTGATGTGCGTCCACCGCGGCTTCGGCACCAAGAGCGCCCCGACCGAGACCGACGGCGTCCTGGAACCGGCCGCCGTAGAGGGCACGTCAGGCGAATCGGCCACCAGCTGACCGGCAGCATCAGCCTGTTCACCTCGCCAGGCGCCATGAAACAGCTGGCAGTTAACGCCCAACTAACGCGCTTGCGCCCGCCCCGGCTTGACCCACCGAGCCGCGGCACCGCCTTAACCACCCGAACCGGCGACGTCGGCGTCTGCGACGCTCACGGGCTATCTCCACAGTTCGACGCGGGAACTCCACACGGTAGCCCTGGGCGGTCCCGCCAGTACGTCTGGTACCGGTGGGACGCCCAGTACTGGCGGCCGGTTACCACCGCGACCTGCTCCGGACCATGTATTTGTCAGGGATGGCCAGCCTCAAGTCCTGCCCCGCCTCCAAGGCCTACTACCAGCGCAAACGAAGCGAAGGCAAGGGACACAAGCAGGCTCTCCTAGCCCTGGCCCGCCGACGCGTCAACGTCTTGTGGGCGATGATCCGCGACGGAGAGTGCTACCACGCTTCACTCCCCGCCGCGGCTTGACATCAGCATTGGGAAGTCCCGTAAGTGCTATGTCGCCTGACAGCATCCGACTTATTGCTGTATGGGACTGCTGCGCTCGTGCTACAAACCCGCACGAAACGGGTCACGTGGACCTTGGCGGCGATGCCCAGCGGCGGCTAACCCTTAGGCAGTGTACTTTTGCCACATTGTGACAGCTATCTTCGGATTGCTTGCAGAATTCGATTTGTGCGTCACCAAGCAGCGATACTGCTTGCCCAAGTAGGCAGCACGGTCATTCGCTGAGTATTGCCGGTTGACTTTCCATTCCGAAAATCCCGCTGCCATGTGATGACGCCCTTTCACTGGACCGGCTCGCTGCCGACCCGCGTGAATCTTCCCACGGCCGACTTTCCCACCCCATCGGAGGTGATCCCCCATGCCCCGAAAGCTCGCCCCCCTTGCTCTGTCCCCGGCTGCCCCGAACTGACCACTGGTGGACGCTGCCCTTGGGTTCGCGGGGCAGGGCGCTCGGGGGAGCGGGGTGAGCAACAGAGTGTCCATAGAGGCCAGGTAGCGTTCCAGGTCCTCGGGCCAGCCGGGGATGAGCAGATACTGGACAGTGCTCATGGTGATGGCGGCCTCGCCACCCACTCCATCCGGCGCGAGGCCGCCGACGCGGGCCCACTGGTCCCACACGCATCGTTCATCAACCGCGGGAGGATCTCCGGCGTGTACATCGCTCGCTGCCACAGCACCGCCAGGGTCCCGGACGCCTTCGTGCAGGTGCGCACGGCCGCGCACAGGAGCCGGTCCTCGGCCGCCTCGACCGCTCGCAGGTCGGCGAGGGATACGTAGGAGCTGCCCCGGCGGCTGGTGACTGAGAGCAGGTCATGGAAGAGGCGGCGTGTGGCTTCGTTCACTTCTAGCAGCAGCGTCTGTCCGGCACTTTGGGCAGCAGATGGAAGTCCACGGGCTCGGGAATGTTCACGAGAAATGACGTCAGTGCATGGGACGGCCCGCCGCCCGTAAGGGCGGCGGGCCGTCGAGGCGGGCTAGGTTGAGGTCAGCCAGCTTTGGCGGAGTCGAGATGGCGGGTGTCACCGAGGCTGACGACTTGGCGGTTGTGGAAGAAGTCGTCTTCGCGCAGTGTGGTGATGCTGCCGGAGGGCGCCCGGAAACTGGCATAGCCAGCTGACTCGATCGGCATCTTGATCCAGGACGCCACGACGAACGTCAGGGAGCCGCCGTGCGTCACGATAATCTGGTGCTCGCAACGGTTCTGCAGGATCTCGTCCATGGCCGCGTACGCCAAGGCCGCAAGGGTCCACCGCTCCCGCAACGGAGAGCCGGAGCGTGCCACCACGCTCGCCCACCAAGTCCAGCCGGCCGCGACGCAGAACACCACGGCGGCCGGCGGCAGCGCCACCGGCGCCCACCGCGCCGTGTCGCCGTCGGGCAGCCGCTGCCCGGCCCGGTAGCCGACTTGGACCAGCCACACCAGGTACAGCGGCACGGCGACCACGATCAGCACCCACATCGCGGCCCTCGGCCCGCGTAACGCTCCCCGCCTGCCCACCTGCCCACCTGCTGAGCCCCCCTCACCTCGTCCGCGTGGATAGGGTGGATCAGCGGCCGGTCGAGCCGTCGATCAGTTCGCGGAGAATATCCGCGTGGCCCGCGTGACGGCCGGTCTCCTCGATCATGTGGGTCAGTGCCCAGCGGACGCTGGGACCGGGGCGCCCCGGCCGCGGTCGAGGGACCGGAGCGCCGAGATCGGTGCACCCGTCGAGAACGTCGTTCGCGCGCTCGACCGTCTCTTGGTAGCGGGCCACGATATCGGCCACGCTGTCCGCCGGTGCGGCCTGGAACGTCGCCTGCCAGTCAGTGACGTCGTCACCGAGAAACATCGAGCGCTCGACGGAAGTCAGGTGGTTGAGCAGGCCGAGCAGGTTCGTGCCTGACGCCACTGCGGCTGTTCGCACCTGCGGCTCGGGGGCGCCGTCGACCTTCGTGGCGATCGAAGTCCGGAGGTAGTCGAGGAGTCCGCGCAGGACCTCGGTCTCGCTGCTTCCGGTCCGGGGCGGCGGGGTGTCGCCGCGGCGGTTGTGGCGCATGTTGCTGGGCAACAGTGGTCGCCTTCCTTCGTCGGGGGCGCGGCGCCGGCCACCGTGTCAGGCGGTGCGGCGGATGAGGAGGACATGGTCGGTGACCTCGGCGGTGCGCCCACCCGGTCCAGTCGCGATCCGGCGTGGTGCGTCAGCCCGCTCGACCGTCCATGTCTCCGGGTCCAGATCGATAGCAGCGGCGACCTCCTGCGGGCTCCGGTACTGCGTATCGGGGTCCTGCTTCCACGACCATGGCGCGGCCGAGCCGTGGTCGACGACCAGCAGCCGCCCGCCCGGGCGCAGGGCGTGCGCGGCCGAGCGCAGGACGGTTGCCCGGGCCAGGTCACAGGGGGTATGCAGGTAGTGGGCGCAGATCAGGTCGAATCCGCCGGGCGGGAAAGACTTGTGCAAGTCGTACCGCACGGTGATGACACGGTCGCCCAGGCCGTGTGAGCGGGCGAGGGCGGCGAGCCGCTCGACCGCCACGGCCGAGATGTCGGCGGCGGTGACCTGCCACCCCTGGCCGGCGAGCCACAGCGCGTCGCCGCCGTTGCCGCATCCGAGGTCCAACGCGTCACCGGGCGGCAGGCCCGTCACCGTCTCGGTGAGGCGAGCATTCGGCTGCGGGTTGCCGGCTGCCGGCCGGGCCGCATAGACGCCGTCCCAGAACGCGACCGCATCGGTGGTGCGCATCAAGACTCCTTGTGTCGGTGGGCGCCCAGTCTTGCCAGGCGCACCACGACCTGGCACGAAAACTTGCGGTAACGGCAAGATGGGCCTCATGGACCACAAGACGGACGACAACGTGCTCGACGCGGTGGGACCGCGGCTTCGTGCACTGCGCCGTGACCGCGGCATCACCCTCGCCGACCTCGCGGCGACGACCGGGGTGTCGGAGAGCACCCTGTCCCGGCTGGAGAGCGGGCAGCGCCGGCCGAGCCTGGAATTGCTGCTGCCGCTGGCCCGTATCTACGACGTTCCGCTGGACGACCTCGTCGGTGCCCCGCGCACCGGCGACCCTCGGATCCACCTCAAGCCGATCAGACGGTACGGAATGACCTTCGTGCCCCTGTCCCGGCGACCGGGCGGGGTGCACGCCTTCAAGATGATCATCCCTGCCCGGCCGGAACCGCTCGAACCGACCCCGCAGACCCATGAAGGCTTCGAATGGCTCTACGTGCTCAACGGTCACCTGCGGCTCTTGATCGGCGAGCGCGACCTGACGTTGCCGCCCGGTGAGGCAGCCGAGTTCGACACGTCCTTGCCGCACTGGCTGGGCAGCGCCGATGGCGGCGTGGTCGAGCTTCTCATCCTGTTCGGCCTGCAAGGGCTGCGTGCGCACGTACGCACCGACACCAATCGGTCGTCTCAGATCGAGCCCCAGCGATGAAGTCAGCGAGACACGATGACCGCGTGAGCGAGGAACTCCGTCACCGTTACGGCTCCTTGGCCGTGACCTCGGCTGCGGCTGCGGTGTCTTCGGCTTCTACCGCCCGGATGTAGTTGAAGTGGCCATCACCGTGTGCGGGGTGAGCGGGGTGAGCGGTGCGGCAACGGTGGTCTCGGGCATGACCCCGGTGTCGGCGAGGGCCGACCTCGTGCGGCGCTGGGGCGCCGCAGGTCAAGGAGACGGGACGTCGTCCTAGCGCTGCTCTGACCAGCGCCGCGCATGCCTGTGCTCATGGCGAGGGCCGCCAAGAAGGGCTTCTACGGCGAGTGCATCGCCGACGCGCCGGACGCCGTGACCAAGAAGAAGGGAGACACCGGCCGGACCCACGCTGATGCCGAGAGCCGGCACGGCCCGCCGCTCCGTGCGGGTCGGCCCCGGCGTACACTCACGGGCCCACCGCCGAGCGATGGCGAACCCGAGGGGAAGACACCATCCGTGCATGACTACGAGGACCCGGCCTGGGGGCCGCTTCCCGTCCGCCCGGCCGCACTGCGCCGGCTGCTGCTTCTCCCCTTGACCCTGGTGTTCCTGCCGCTGTGGTGGGTCGTGTGGGTCTTCCTCGCTATCTGCTTCTGCTGCGTAGCGACGGTGGCCGAGCTGATCGTCTACATGGTGCCGCGTGCCGAGAACGGCGCGATACGGGTGCTGGATGCCACGCTGGGCCGGGTGCCGTTCGTCCCGCTCTGGTGCGTGACCCCGGTGGCGCTGGTGCGGGAGGGCGACACGGCGTACTACCAGGCGCGCGTGGACCGGCGCATCGAGAAGCAGACCCGGCGAGTGGAGACCTCCCAGTACCGTCGCGAGTACCACCGCGACCTGGAACTCGGAGCACACTACTTCCGGGGCGCCGGCGCCGGTTACGTTTTGCGCGTCGCCGCGGAGCGGGGCTGGAACCTCCATCCGGTGCTGCGCTCGCACCCCCGGCGTCGGCTCCGGCTGCGCCACAACGGTCGGCCACGGCCAGACTTCAGGAACTGACGGCTCCGGACGGTCCTCGTCAGGGGCCGCCCACCCCGCCCAATTGACCAACGGCGAACCAACCGGCGCACTCCGGACCCCGGCACAATTGCCGCCAGGCGCGGCACGTGGCCTCAATCCGCCCGCTCCCGCTGCGAATTGACGAGGCGCCGGCGTATGTACCGCTGGAGAACCTGGGGATCAGCCGTGCGGCTTCGCCTCGGCCAAGAAGGCAAACCCGCTCACCGTCGACGAAACAGGAGCCATAAGCTGGAGCTGGTCGCGACCACCGCAGGCCAGGCCCGGGGCTGATCGGCCCTGGCCGGCTCACTCGCTTTGAAGGAGACGGCACTGAGAAGAAACGCCCTGCGGTGCCCGATACCGATCATTCCGTTCATGCTGGGCCTGACCTTGTTGACCGGCTGCGCCATCGACAAGGGCACGGCACTCGCCGCGGATTTCGAAGAGAGCTGGGCCGGCACGCCGGACGTGGCGAAAATCCGCACCACCAAAAACAACACGCTGCCCTTCAGCGGAACGTCGACCGGCACGCTGATCCTCGAGGACGGCACTTCGGCCGACCGTATGAGCGAGCTTGCAGGCGAGATGGGGCAGTACGTCGCCCGTCACGGGGCGGTCACCGGCCGGATCGCGGCGGATGGCGTCACCTTCACCGTTGTCGCGGACAAGGGGCGCACCGGCGAGGTCCTGGCGCTGTGGCGGTCATTGACGGCCGACGACCGTGTGGCGGACGCCGACATCGATGATGCGCCCTGGAAAGAAGCAACCGAGCGCTGGCAATCCGAGGTCACCGCGGTCGATGCCACCGGCGCAATGGCGGTGTTCAAGGACATGGTCGCCCAGGGCGACCGGCACCGGCCACTTTCTGGTGTGATGGCCCTGGCGGTCAAAGGGCCGGGGCTCTTGGTGGAGACCGGCTTCAGCGACGATTTCCCGGCCGAGGCGATCGCCGCGTACGAGGCGGTGCTCGCTCAGTACTCGGTCGTCGGCGCGACTCTGCGACGTGATCCTGTGTCTGGATCGGCGGTAGGCATCGTCGTGACGGAGAGCGCGGATCGGGACCATGCCGGCGAACTCGCCAGGAGGGCGGCACCGAACCTCGGTGCCGCCGTCGAGGTCACCAGCGACAGCGGCGACTGATCTCTGGCTGGATCAACCAGCGCGGCCGCGAACCCGGCCGGCCGTTCACCGGCCGCCCGTTCACCGGCCGGCGCGGGCCGCTGTCGATCTCCGGCATCACCCAGGTCGTCCTCGCCATCGCCCCAAAGACCGGCATTCCGTCGCTCAAGCCGCACCGGGCGAGGGGCAGTGGCCGTCGGCGAAGCGGCTGGAGCAGGAGTCAAGGCCCGGATGCCGGAGTGCGCGCTGATTGTGATCTGCGCGCGGACCGCGTACTGGATGGAGTGGTGGCGCCGCTTCGGGCCGCCCTCGGCAACGATCCCAAGCTCACCGACCCGTTCGGCCGGTACGTCCTCACCACGTTCGTGAAGGGAACGAACATGGGCCCGTACGAGGCGGCCCGTCACATCTCCGGGGGTCTCGGGGCATGAGCTGTCGTACTTGGCGAACCGGCACCACCTCGCCGCCTCCGCACTCGTTTCCATCGAACTCGCCGACGCCGGCCGTCCGCCGCCTCACCGAACTGCTCGCCACGGACGGTGAACAGCAGGCATGAGCAACCAGAATCCCTGTCGCGTGTAGCAAACGAGACCAATAGCCACGCTCATTTCATCCACAGGTCTTGACGATTACTCCCCGGACCTGCGGCCGTGGGCAACGATGGCTGAGCAGTCACACCTGCCAGCACACTGTGCCGCTCACCCATGTGCACAGGAATAGGCATTCACACGTCAGCCAACGACCGGGTGGGTTACGCCGAACTCGCAGAACATGACAGCTACTTGGTCAACTCATAACAGCCATGAAACCCTGCCACCGGCCCCGCGAAGAGCAGTGCAGCGCCCCTCACGAGGGTTCATACCTGCTGCCGCCCAACCCGCTGACACCACACCACACACTCACAGAAATCGACCCCGCCTGGTGCCCCACCTGGGACACCGGATGGCAACGCTGCTTCCGCCTCACCCAAACCCACATCCAAGGCGGCGGGACAGTGCCGATGTCTCCAGGCGAAGCCTTGGTGCAGGGCGAGGACCTCGGCCGCTGGGTGATGTCGTGCCGCCTGGGCTGGGACAGCCTGCTGCCCGCCCAGCAATGGCTCCTCGAGAACGTCCTCGGCCTCGAAGCAGCCGGGGAAGACGAGCGGCCCGTCAAACGCACCCAGGACCACAAATGGACACTCAACCTCCGCGCCGCACGCCAGTTCCACACCCGCGGAGGCCACCTGAACGTAACCCAGAAAACACATCGAACACCTGGAACCGGAAGGTGGCACAGAAGGCTGTCAGGGCGGTGCTGAGGGGTCGTGGAGATCAAACTCGGCATGACTCTTCCTCGACAACACCCGCAGACGCGCTGACAACCTCACCCGACAACGCCGCACCAACCTCAACGCACTCGGCATACGCTGGACCTCTACTGCCTCGGGCAGGAGCCTGCGGTAGACACTCGCGCGAAAAAGCCAAGAGGGGCCGCATCCCAAGGGACACGGCCCTTCTTCATCGCGCGGGCTCCATGCAGCCGTTGCCTTACTGAACATGATCGCTGCGTTTCCGCTGGTGGGCGTGGACTCCTCTCCGGCGAGGCAGGGATGAGGCGCCCTGTGGCCTCTCGATCGTGTGGGGAGTTTCAATCGGCCAACCACGCCGATCGGTACGACAACGGCTGCTCAGTCCGATGCTCGTACGGCGTCCGCACCGGCGGGTTCCCAGAGCTGGATCGGGGTGCCCTCCGGGTCGCTGAGCTCAGCGAACCGGCCATTGGGGTAGTCCTGCTCATGAACATCGGCCTGGATGCCCGCGCTCCGCAGCTGGGCCACCATGGCATCGAGATCGCGAACCCGGAAGTTGATCGCCCACTGCTGTCCGGGCGTGCGGAAATGCTCCGATCCGCTCGGGAGCGGCGCGAACACAGTTGGCCCGGCCTCGGTCTCCCAGGACCGCTCATCGTAGGTATCCGGTGGGCGTCCAACGCCGAGGTGAGTCTCATACCAGCTGGCCAGTGCCTCTGGGGCGCTGGCACGGAAAAAGATGCCGCCTATGCCCGTCACGCGTTCCATGCCGTCATTCTGCCTGTACGACAACGGCTTCTATGCGGCGAAGCCCATGTTGGTGACGTATTCGTACTGGCCCCACTGCGAGCCCAGGTCCACGATCGTGTCGTCCCACACGTCGTCCAGACCCTGGTGGTCACCGGCCGCCCAGGAACCGACGATGCTCTCCCAGCGGCGTATGTTCATCGTCCGGTACGCAACGACGCGCTGGTGCGGGCGCGACACCTGGGACTGGTTGAGGGGGTGGATCTCCACCCGAGTCCCGCCGTGCGAGTTGAGGCACTGCAGGAGGTGGCGGGCCACGTTGCGGCGACGTACTACCCGGTAGGCGGCGTCGATGCGTTCCAGGTTGGCCTTCGAGGGCTGGCGCTTGCCCTCCAGCCACGCCTCAGCGTCCGCTCGCTCACCCTCAGCCCGGCTTCTTGGGCGGCCTTGCGGGTGGGGACCGACTTCGTCAGGTGGTTCAGGCGTGCCATCAGTCCGCGCTTGGCGGTCACTCAACTTACGGGCGACGGCGTCACTGCCCCTGATGCCCCGGGCACCGAACCTCCCGAACTCAAGGTTCCTCTCCGGCATCCACCGCCCCTCCCCCATCAGCGACTGAAGCGACCGTCCGTTGCGACTCCCCTGTGACCCGCATCAACGCGGCCACCATCAGCGCAACGACTCCTCCACCTTCAATCCCATGCCCCCACCCCATCCGAGGGTGATGCGTATCTGGGGTCCGAGTAGGAAGGAACCGGCGAGCTGCCCCTCGTCCGGGTCCTCCACGAACCGGCCGAAGCGCCTGCGTTGGTCCTCGCTCAAAAAGCTGGTGGGCACCGCGCGCTCCTTGATCGTCACCATGACTCGCGCACGATGTTTTCAGCCCGTCCAACCGCCTGTTCGGCGATCATCCATTCCGGTCCGGACCATCACCCCGTCTGGTAGGCGGACCGCTGGCCGTGGATACCGGGGCCGCCTCTGGCCCGCACGGCCTGTCGGAGGCCGCAGCCTGCTAAGTTTTCCGGATGCTCATTGTGATGTTCATCTGACGGTCTTGGGTCTCTCCCGCCCAGGTTCTGATCCGTTGAGGGTGTGGTCTGTCATGCCCTCCGGACCTTGAAAACCGTCAGACTTTGGCGGCCGCGCGTACGAGCCGGTCGCACATCATTGGAGCTTCTTCGTGCTCGCAGTGCTTCTGCTTCCTGGCGCGCTTCGCGCCTTCCTCCCCGCCCTGATCGGTCGGTCCGCTCTCGCGATGGGCGGTCTTGCTCTCCTCCTCGCCGTCCAAGACAGCACGGGTTCGTACACGCAAGCCGGTTTCGCAACAGCGACGTTCGGAATCGCCAACGTCATCGCCGCCCCTTGGCGCGCCCGGGCCGTCGATCGATTCGGTCAACGAGTCGCGCTCACCACTATGGCGTCAGGCCAAGCATTAGGGTTCACCGCTCTCGCGCTCATCACGGAAGCCGAGGGAGTTGCGGATATCTGGTTCGTCATTCTCAGCGCGGTGGTCGGCCTGACATCGCCACCCCTGGGGGCGGCGATGCGAATGATCTGGGCGTCGCTCACGACGGCCGGTGACCAGCGAACAAAAGCATTCAGCATCGACGCGGTGTGCGAAGATCTCCTTTTCGTCGGTGGCCCCGTCATCATCACTGCGGTCATCGTGGCCAGTTCTCCCAGCGTCGGGCTCTGGGTGACTGCGGCAGTAGTTTCCCTCGGCACTGTAGCGATGACGTCCAGCGCGTCGTCGGGGGCGCTTCGCGGAACAGGAGGGGGCGTCGCGCGAGGTGATCGCCCGCTGCGACAGCCAGGTTTCGCAAGGGTATTGATCGTCCTCCTCGGCGTCGGTGGTGTACTGGGCGTTGCGGAGATCGCAGCGCCGGCAGTTGCTGCGCAACGTGATGCTGTCGCAGCTTCGGGCTGGCTCCTGGCGGCCTTTGCCGGTGGAAGTGCTCTCGGAGGACTTCTCTATGGGCAGCTGAACCTCAAGGGGGGAATCGGCAGGAGACTGTTCGCCCTGTGCGTCAGCATGGGGCTCGCCGCGGTGCTCGTCTCCCAGCTGGACACACTCGGCCTCTTCGCTGCGGGCCTCGCACTCGTCGGCTTTTTCCTCGCTCCGTCTCTGATTACCGGGTACCTCATCGCCGACACCATCGTTCCGGAAACCAGCCGGACGGAAGCGTCGACATGGATCAACACTTCCGTAAACCTCGGCGCATCGCTGGCGTCCGCAGCAGCTGGAATCGTCATCGACAATTCGGGCGTCTGGCTCGCCCTCTTGCTCGTGGGAGTGATCGCTCTTGCGCTTGCCTCAGCTGTGCCATTCACACGGCTGCGCATCATCGAGCCGCCTGCGGTTCACGCTCCCGATCAGCCCGGTTTTCCCGAAGCTGCCGCGAAGTGACGAGTAGTTCTCTGTAGTCAGAGTGACGCTCGGTCAAGGTGGGCGGGGCGGGGTCCGGGAACTTCGCCAGTCTGAAGGGCGGCGAAGTCGGCGTGGGCGGCTTCGACAGCTTCGGGGTACGCCTCACGCGTGGCGTGCTCGGCGAGCGCCCGGTAGATGCTGGCCAGGGAAGGGTTCTGGCCCTTGCGCTTGCCGGTGGGGATGAGCAGGTCGGGGCGGATCTGCTCGACGGACTCGCCCAGCGCGCGGCGGCGGAGCACGGTGTGCAGCATGTCGTCGGTGATGACCTGGGGCCGGCCGCCGTGCTTGCCCTTGCGGGCCGCGGTGTCGAGCCCCTCGAGTGTCGACTCGCGGATGTTTTCCCGCTCGGTCTCGGCCATCGCCGCGAAGAAGGCGAACAGCAGTCGTCCGGCGCCGCTGGGGTCGTACATGCCCTGGAGGGGGCCGGCGAGCATCTCCAGGACCAGGCCGTGCGCGGTGAGGTGGTCCGCAAGGGCTGTGAGCTCGGCGGCATCGCGTCCCAGTCGTTTCATCTCGTACACCGTGACGATGACCCGGCAGTGCGGGGCGTGGGCCTTGATCTCCCGGGCGGCCTTGAGCGCGGCCTCGAACTGCGGGCGCACCCGCACCCGGGTGCTGATCTTCTCGCTGAAGATCTTGTCTCTCGGGATGCCGTGCTTGGCCAGGGCATCCAGCTGAGACTGGAGCTCTTGGCTCAGGTGCGAGCATCTCGCGTACCCGATGCGGATGTCCGCGCTCGGGGTGTCCGGGTCGATCGGTGCCGGGGGCGGGGTGCCGGGCCGCCACGGCTGCCCCGGGCTCCGGTCGGCCGGGGTGGGCACCCGCAGGAGTTTGGCGAGCCGGGGCACCTTGGTGAACCGGCCGGTGTGGTAGGTGCCGGCGACGGCGCCGCCGCGCGAGCGGCACGGCGAGCCTGGCTCGGCGCCGCAGCGGGGGCAGGGGTGGCGCTCGGCTTCGTCCGCGTCGGTCGGGGAAGGCTCTTGAAGGTCCGCCATGGCCCTGGATTTTGTCACAAACATTTCTCAGAAGGGGGCGACTCGCCTCTTTGCGTGAGAACGGATTCTGAGAACCGATTCAAGATCAACGGGGTCCCGGTGGCCGTTCTTGATCTTGCTCCGGCAAAGGTTCGTTTGTGAGAGTAACCGCGCGTGCAACTCTGGCCCTTGCTCCCTCAAAGGAGATCGCCAGCAGTCGGCGGACGCGTTCGCGGCCATCCGTTCGAACTCCGCAAGCAGGAGTGGGCAGCCGGTGACGAGCTTCGGCCGACGGCTCGGAGCCGTTCGAGCAGTTCGGCGACGGAAGCGGTCTGCGCGTATCGCGACAGCTCCGGTTCGAGGTCGCGGATCATCGTCACGCACATGGGGGCGTCGATCCGGCTGGCCAGGTCGAGGGAGCGTGTGGCTGTCTCCGCGGCGATGTCGGGTTCGCCGTCTCGGAGGTATGTCTCGGCCTGGTCGCGAGCGCGTTCGGCTGACGGTCCGCGCCATCGCCGGGCGAGCTGGCCTGTCGGTCACGTTCTGCTACGAGAACACCGACGCCCGAGCCCTCGTGAGAAACGCCGCCGTCAGCAGCCGCAGCCGCCACGACCGGGAAGGCCAAGCGGAGCACGAGCGGACCGAAGCCTCCTGGCGGGAACGCGCACTCAATGCCGAGGAGGAACTGTCCCGGACGCAGAAAGAGGTTCTCGCCCAGCGCCAGCAGATCGGCGAACTGCTGGGCCAGATCCGTTACTTCGACCAGATGGTCCCCGGCGAATCCGTCCAGCGGCTCGTCACCGAGAACAGCACACTCAAGCATCGAGTTCACCAGCTCACCCAGGAGCACCGGAAGCTACAGGAGCGGCTGGAGGGAGCCCGGTCCAACCTCCGCTTCGCCGAAAGACGCATCGCCGACCTCGATGCCCGATTCCTTGATCAGAACACACCGCAGCAGCCCCAGGGCCTGATCGCTGGATCGCAGGACCGAAGCAAGAAAGGTTCACCTTCGAAGTGACAAACGCCCACCCACCCAGCATCTGAGGCCGGGTGTCGACATCGTCCCTCAGTGCCTCTTGCCGCGATGCGCGAATGACCTCAAACGGCCACCCGCGCAACGACCATGACAACCAACCGCGTGCCCACCTCCTGGAGAACAGGCGGTGCGGGAGTCGGGTGCGGAGTGGACTGTCGTGCGGGCGGGGTTCATCACGCAGAACTTCAGCGAGGCGTTCCTCGTAGAACTGGTCCGGGCCGGTGTGGTCGCACTTCCGGTCGGCGATGTAGCGGAACCGTTCGTTGACGCAGAGGACATCGCGGATGTCGCCGTCGCGGCCCTGACCGAGAACGGTCATGCTGGCCAGATCCACGAAGTGACCGGACCACGACTGCTCACCTTCGCCGATGCCGTCGGCGAGATAGCGAGGGTGACCCGCAGGGAGGTTCGTTATCTGCCGGTCACGCCCGAGCAGTTCGTCTCATCGCTGACCGGACGAGGTGTGTCGACCGAGTACGCGAGCAAACTGGCCAGCCTGATGGTCGAGGTCTTCGACGGCCGCAGGGCCAACGTGACCGACACCGTCGAGCGCATTCTCGGCCGACCACCCCATGACTTCGCGGAGTATGCCCGCAAGGCCGCCGCTACCGGTGTATGGGATGCCCGTGCTGAGTCCTCCGATGGAGCCTGACAAGACCAACAGCCCAAGATCGTGATCAAGTTCAGAGAACACGTCAAGGTCGGCAAGACCCTCTACTCGGTGCCGTGGCGGCACGTCGCGCTCCCCGCGAAGGCGGGGGTGAACCGCGGCCCACGACGCCGCCCGACCCCGCCCGACCCCGGGCGGCGGTGCCCCCTGCGAAGGCGGGGGTGAGCCGGCCCTTGGCTTGGTCCGGTTCTTTGAGGGAAGCCTGTTGACGATCTGCGCTGCGCACCAGGTTGTCTGCGGCACCAACTACGCTCGATCGTATGAGCGTTCCTGTGAATGAGGGGCTGACTCTGGGGGCTGTCAGCGAGTTGGTCGAGAAGAAGATCCTTACCGACACAGTGAGGATGTACCGGCCGGGTGCGCCGGTGTTCAACCCGGACACTGGTCAGTACGAGCCGGGTCCACCGGTCACTGTGTACGAGGGGCCGGGCGGGGTTTTCCCTGAGGGTGGTCCGGGCATCGTGCTGCACCTCGAAGGGCAGGCGTACGTGGACGACTCCAAGTCCCGGTACAAGCTGCTCACTCCACTTGCCGCGCCGGTTGCCTCCCGTGCGGACACGGTGGCAATCACGGTCGCCGCCGATCCGGCGGCGGTGGGCCGTACCTGGCGGGGTACTTGATATCGGGGAGACCTCCACGCTTGCCGTGGTGCGCACGACCTGGCTGGATCAGGACAAGCAGAGCAGTGGAAGCGCGTCGTGAGCACACCCATCGATACGAAGGCGGAGCGGCAGCGCCTGGAGGCCGTAGTGCTGGTGGACACCGTGCGCATCACCCGGCCAACTGGCACGGCGGTTCTGGATGCGGAGACGGGGCTGCTCGGCCCGGTGCCTTCGGCTCTCGTCCATGAAGGTCCTGGCGCGGTGCTGTCCGGGCATGGGCAGGTCACTGCGCAGCATGTGCTCGGCCGTGAGTGGCTGGATGACACGGTGTCCTCGTACCGGCTCCTTACTCCGATCTCCACCCGTGCCGTCGCGCTACGACCGGGTGGAGGTCATTGAGGCGGCGGCGGAGCATGCGGCGACGCTGGGTCGGGTGTGGCAGGTCCTTGATCGTCGGAAGCCTCGACGGTGGAGATTGCGCGGGTTACCCGCTTGGACGAGATCACTCCGCCGTGAAGGGGACCGGCGGCAGGCCAGCGGCTCCGCCGATGCGCGAGTTCTCGAGGTCGATGGTGCCAGGGTGAAGGACCGGCAGCTGGTCCTCGGCCTGGTCACCGGTGCCGAGGGCGCCGCTGCCGTAGAGGCGCTTCATCGCGTAGTCCTTCGTACCGGACAGCGAGATGGTGGCGGTGACGGGCTGGCTGCCGTTGGCGGAGGGCCAGGTGGCGGCGGTCGCCGTGGTGGACAGGGTGACGTTCGCCGCGAGGGCGGCCCCGGTCATGCCGAGGGCGGCGCCGAACGCGACGAGGGCGCGGCGGGGGGTGAGAGTGCGGCGGTATGCGGTGCGCAATATCGGCTCTGCTGGTCATGGATCCCAATCCCTGGTGGAGCGGTGGGGGTGGACCTGCGCTTGCGCTGGAAGGTCGCCGGACGGGGATGGGTTGCTGCACCGAGGAATATTTCTGCCGTCAACTTGAGAGCGTTCTCAGACGCTTTGCCCCATGGGGCCGTCAGCGGGTGGGCTGCGCTTGCTCCGCCTCCGGGCGCTCGAACTGGGTGCGGTACAGCTCCGAGTATCGGCCTGCGGCGGCCAGCAGTTCGGTGTGGGTTCCCCGTTCGGCGATCCTGCCCTCCTCGATGACCAGGATCAGGTCGGCGGCCCGCACGGTCGAGAGCCGGTGGGCGATCACCACGGCGGTGCGGCCCTCCAGCGCCTCGGCCAGGGCTTCCTGGACGGCTGCCTCGGAGGTGGAGTCGAGATGGGCGGTCGCCTCGTCCAGGATGACGACCCGCTGGCGGGCCAGTAGCAGCCGGGCGATGGTGAGCCGCTGGCGCTCGCCACCCGAGAGCCGGTAACCGCGTTCGCCGACCACGGTGTCGAGGCCGTCGGGCAGCGAGGCCACGAGCCCGTCGAGCCGCGACCGGCGCAGGGCGTCCCAGACGTCCTCCTCGGTGGCGTCGGGCCGGGCGAGGAGCAGGTTGGCGCGGACGGATTCATGGAAGAGGTGCCCGTCCTGGGTGACCATGCCGAGGGTCTCGCGGATCGAGTCGGCGGTCAGGTCGCGTACGTCGACGCCGTTCAGCCGTATGGAACCGGCGTCCGCGTCGTACAGCCGCGGCAGGAGCTGCGCCATCGTGGACTTGCCCGCGCCGGAGGAGCCGACCAGGGCGACCATCCGTCCGGGTTCGGCGCGGAAGGAGACGTCGTGCAGAACCGTGGTGCCACCACGGGGGTCGAGGGTCGCGACCTCTTCGAGGGAGGCGAGGGAGACCTTGTCGGCGGAGGGGTAGCCGAAGGAGACCCCGTCGAACTCCACGGACACCGGCCCGTCCGGCACCCGGCGGGCATCCGGCTTCTCGGCGATCAGCGGTTCCAGGTCGAGAATCTCGAAGACCCGCTCGAAGCTCACCAGGGCGCTCATCACCTCGACCCGGGCGCCGGCCAGTGCGGTCAGCGGGGCGTAGAGGCGGGTGAGGAGCAGGGCGAGGGCGACGAGGGCTCCCGGGTCGAGGCTGCCGCGCAGCGCGTAATAGCCGCCGAGTCCGTAGACCAGGGCGAGCGCCAGGGCGGACACCAGCGTGAGAGCGGTGATGAACGCGGACTGGAGCATGGCAGTGCGGATGCCGATGTCGCGCACGCGGCGGGCGCGGGCGGCGAATTCGGCGGACTCGTCGGCGGGCCGCCCGAAGAGCTTGACGAGGGTCGCGCCGGGGGCGGAGAAGCGTTCGGTCATCTGGGTGCCCATGGCGGCGTTGTGGTTGGCGGCCTCGCGCTGCAGCTTCGCCATCCGGGAACCCATCCGGCGGGCGGGAACGACGAACACCGGCAGCAGGACGAGGGCGAGCAGGGTGATCTGCCACGAGATGCTGAGCATCACGGCGAGAGTCAGCAGCAGGGTGACGAGGTTGGAGACGACGCCGGAGAGGGTGTTGCTGAAAGCCCGCTGGGCACCGATGACGTCGTTGTTGAGGCGACTGACGAGCGCCCCGGTCCGGGTGCGGGTGAAGAAGGCGACCGGCATCCGCTGGACGTGGTCGAAGACCGCCGTGCGGAGATCGAGGATCAGCCCCTCGCCGAGGGTGGCCGACAGCCGGCGGGTGAGCAGACCGAGCGCCGCCTCGGCGATGGCGATGACGGCGATGAGCAGCGCGAGCCGGGTGACCGTGCCGGTCTCACCGTCCCGGACGATCGTGTCGACGACGCGGCCGGCGAGCACCGGAGTGGCCACGGCGAGCAGGGCGGTGACCACACTGAGCAAGAGGAAGCTGTACAGGCGGCGGCGGTGCGGCCGGGCGAAGGAGCCGATGCGGCGCAGGGTGGCGCGGGAAAGGGGCCTTCGGTCCTCTTGGGCGTTCATCGCGCTGTGCAGTGATGTCCACGCGGTAACTTCCATGTCCATGGGTGGTGCCTCCGGAAATTGATGGTCCGACGCTCGGTTCCCGTCGGCCGGTGTGGCCCGGGGCGCACACGGAACGCTAAAGCCTCAACCGAACTTGAGGTCAAGGTCTTCCGCCGAGACTCTCAGGCGGGGAGAACGTCGGTGGCCGAGGTCAGCGGGACGACCTCGCCGACGGGCGGGGCGACCGCCTTCACCGGCTTTCCGAAGTCCGACAGGGTCATCGTCGCCGAGCCGTTGGCACCGGCGCCGTAGGAGGGGATGCGGGTGCGGACAACGCGCCCCTGGCCGTCGACCCAGGCGTCCGCGTAGACGGGGATGTCGCTGCCGAGCGCATCGGGGATGACGATGAGGTCCGTGACCTTGTTCTGAAGCCCCTGGCCGATGGTGACGGCGAGGCAGCGGAGGTAGCGGCAGAGCTTGCGGCCTGCTGCCCCCTTTTGAGTGCTCCGGCGGCGTGCTGGTGGCTCAGGGTCGTACACCAAGGCCGCAGGCCAGCGCCGGTGCAGTTCCTCGACCAGAGTCGTCTTCCCACTCCCGAAGGCACCGTTCACCCAGACGATCAACAGATCTCCCATCCTTGATGGCGCTTCTTGAATTTCCTCGCCCTCCGCTCAGGGGTGGGCTGCTCCGGCTCATTCTCATTCCTCACCCCCACGGAGCGCCGACCCGGTTGCGGCCGGCGCCGGGACGACTTTTCAGGTGCAGTTCTAGCTTCGGCTGCGGATCATCGACATCAGCAGCCCGTGGGTTTCGGCGTCGGCGGCCACGACAAGTCCGCGGTTTGCCTGCCCGATCGGGGCGCCGTCGATACCGGTGACCAGGCAGCCGGCGGCCTGGCACAGAGCGATGCCGGCGGCGAAATGCACGCTCCCGGACAGGTCGCCGCCATCCGTGACGTATGCGGCGCGCTTGCCTGCGGCGACCCAGGCCAACGCCAGCGTCGTGGACACGACTCGCGGCCGGAACCGCTCAACGAACCCGGGGTGGGCCAGCAGGTCCACGGCCCGGAAGCCGGGCGCGCTCGGGAATGGCGGGTCCAGGTTGACGTCCACCAGTTGGGTGGCGGACGTGGGTACCAGCTGCGCATCGGCCCCGTCGTGCCGCACCCAGGCGGTCTCACCGTCGGTGAAGAAGACTTCGCCACTGAACGGGTCGGCCACGGCTGCCGCCCCGTCGCGCAGCGCCACGTTGACGGCCACCAGCATGTTGCCGACGGCATAGTTCAGCGTGCCGCACAAAGGATCCACCAACCACTGGCGCACAGCCTCGGCCGCACCCTGCTGCCCGCTCTCCTCGCCGAGCACCGCATCATCGGGTCGGGCGGCACGGATGATGCCGAGGATCGTCTTCTCGGCCTCGACATCGGCGGCGGTGGCGAAGTCCCCGGCACCCTTGTCGACGCGGGTGAGCCGCTGGCCGTACATGTTGTGCACCACGTCCGCGCCGGCACGTGCCGCAGCTATCGCAACCCCAGCATCGTCAAGGTTCGCGTATGAGTTGATCACGTCGTGCAGGATATCGGCGGCGAAGCCCATACCCACCGGTCAGGCCGGCATCGCCCGGCTTCCGCTGCGGAGGTAGTGCGGTTCACCGCCCTGCGCGCAGGGCGGCCGGCAGCCGGCGTGACGTCTTCTGCAAGCCCCAACCCTCGGCTCGCGCATGACCACCAGGACGCTCACCAAGGTTCCCCACTCCGTTGCCGAGCGAACATTCGAGGCGAACAGCAGCCCCGGCCGTTTCCGGGGCTCTGGCCGCAGTTCCGTGAAGGACCGTCTCCCTGTCCTCTCATGCCGAGTGCTGGTGCTTGTGTTTGTGCTTGTGCTTGTGCTTGGGCAAGGCTGCGTTAGCCCGGAAGCGGAGTCGTCCGCAGCGGTCCTTGTCTTCGTCCGTTGCGTCGTCGGCGCAACAGCAGTGCTGCACCAGCCAGCGCAAGTCCTCCGCGTCAAGCCGGAGAGCGATACGGCCTTGTGCGGCCTCGGCTTGCGGATCCGTGGGCTGTGGCGACTTCATGAGCCCCGACTGTATGCCCAGCTCTCGACGTCTCATGGCTGGGTGAGGATGCGGGTGCGGAGGAGTTCGAACGAGGCCCGGCCATACATGGCTCGCTTGAGCGTTTTCACTCGGTTCACGTGGCCTTCGACGACGCCGGAGCTCCAGGGGAGGGTAAGGCCGGCGGTGACGGCGTCGAGGTCCTGGCGGAGGAATCCGGCGAAGCCCTGTATTGGCTTCGGCGCGTCCTGTTCGGCTTGGCGGATCCACTCCAGCAACAGGTATCCACGCCGGTGACGGACGAGATCGGCGAAGGCTCGGGCGAGATCGCAGGCCCGGGTGATATCTGGGCAAGCGAGCCGGACCTCCAGCAGCCGCTTGTCCTGGCTTTCGGTCAGGGTGTCGCGGGGCCGCATGATCCAGGAGGTGATCTTGCGCGGGCTGGGGATCTCGCCCGGACCGGTTCGGCGGTGCCCGCCCTCAGGACGGCCAGGGCGGTGAGGTGATTGAGGCTGTGCTTGGACAGGTTGGCCAGGACTCCGGCCCGCTCACAGCGCAGGCAGCGGCACCGTGGCGGTGAACACGGTGCGCTCGGTGATCTCACCCGGTGTGCCCGACCGAAGGAATGCCCCGGGGCGGGGCTCCTTGTTGGGGATGAACTCCACCTCGCGTACCCGCACCCGGAACGGACCGGCGGCCGGCGGCAGGAAGAACTCCGCCGTCCACTCCTTGAGGACAGGCGAGAGACCAACCCGTTTGGGTTCCGGCCTGCGCACGTTCGCGCTCTGCCACGCCGGTACGCCGGCCACCGTGTCGAACCCGATGAGGTCCACCTTGTCGGCCGGGAGGCCTCCCGGCTGGCTGCAGCGCTCCAGGATCATGTCCACCCTGTTGACGGCGGGAGCGGGTGAGACGGGCCCGGTCAGCCTGACCTCGTACGTGTCGGCGAGGCGCGTCACGCGCAGCGACCGGTCGGGGAGGAGGGGCACCAGGTCCGTCCGCACCACCGGGGACAGCGAGAGGCCGTCGAGGCTGTTCGGCTGGTACCGGGCGACGGCGAGCCGCACGAGGCCGCAGTTGAATGACGTGTTGTCCGCTCCGGTGAAGGCCACGTCACCCAGCCAGCATTGCCTGCCGGGGTGGTACTCCGGTTCGTGGGGTACGACCACCACGTCCGCGCCGGCCTCCTCGAGCCGCAGTCGCCTCTCCGGTCCGGCGGCGCCGGTGATGTGGCGGGCGAATGGCGCGCCCATGGGGATGCCCTTCGTGGGGTAGAGGGGGTCGAGACCTGCCTGGGTGACGAAGGGTGAGAGCCCGTCCGAGGTGGCCGCGTCCTCGGGGCGCACCACCACGGCCAGCAGTTCACCGGCCCCGGTGTTGTGCCACGGCCGCTGGAGGGCGATCCGTACGCGGTTGCCGAGACGCTCGTGGACGAGCGTGTGGGAGGCCGCCGCGAGGTCTCCGGTCCGCTTCCACAGGAACGCGGGGCGGGTGGAGACGACCACCGGGGGTGCGGGGCGGGCGGTGCTGCGCACGACCACCGGGGGGAGCTCCCTCGTCACGGCGAAGTCGTCGGGACGGCCGGAGTCGCGGAAGTAGTGGCAGAAGCGGCTGACGGCCCGGAGCGTGTAGGTCACCGTGCGGTGGCGGGTGTCGCCGAACTCCTGCCGGAACAGCGTCGGCGGGCGTGCCGGTCCGTCCGGGGCGACGGTGAGGGTGTCAACCGGCACGGCGGTGACCTCGTGCGGCACGTCGTCCGCCTGGTCCCGCCAGCTCGCGGTGATCTCCAGTTGGGCCGTGCTCCTCGGGTCGAACACGTCGGACTGCGGCGCGAAGGCGGCGCAGGTCGAGTTGCGGTCGCGGACGACGGTCAGGTCGGTGTCCGGCGGCCTGAGCGGGTGCTGCACCGCGTGCACGAATGTGAGGGAGCGGGCGGGCGTGGCCATCGGGTGGCGGCCCCGCATGAGGGCCCTCACCGAGTTCTCCGGGGGGTCGGCCGCGTGGAGGGCGAAATCGTCGACGATTCCCTCCCGGGGGAACGTCGACAGATCGAGCGTGATCCGCTCCGCCGGTGCGAGGCGGACCACCAGTTGTTCGCCCTCCCAGCCCACCACGGGGCGTCCGGCGGACGGGGTCGTCAGCCGGAGCGTCTTGGCCACGAGGTCGGGCCAGCGTTCCTCCCAGGCCCTCGTCGGCATGGGAGCGTTCGGATCGGAGCGGGCCGCCACGATGCCGCCCGCGGCCGGGTCGGGCAGGATCCGGGCCCCTTCAGCTCTCCCCGGGTCCGCGGCGGCGAGTGCGCGACCGACCCATTCCCACGTCACGCGGTCCGCCTCGGTTGCGTCTTCCCGCAGGTCGAGCACCCCGTGCTGCTCGGCGACGGCCAGGGTGTTGCCGGGCGGACGCAGCACCCGCTCGTCGTTCAGCGGGTGCTGCGTCCGCCCGGCGAACTCCTCGACGTCCAGTCCTGTCACGGGATCACTGCGCACGACCACATGCTCGGCCGACTCTCCGGGACCGGTGCGGGTCGGGTCCGTTCCCTCTGGGTACGAAACGTCCGGGGAGCACAACGGCTCATAGCGACCGTAGAACTCGGGTGGTGTCGTGTGCCGGTCCGCCGCCGGGTCGCCGGGCCCGAGCCCGCCGCCCGCGATGTCCGCCACCCGCGCCCGCAAAGAGTAGTGCCGTCCGAAGCGCAGCCGGGGCAGCGAGCCCTCCTCCGCCTCAAAGGACATGCTGATGTTCATACCCGGTGCCGGCGGTGGCGACGGCTGGGGCGTGCCGTCGAAGGACGGCCGGGGCACGGCCAGGCTCCAGCCCCGCCAGCCGGCCACGATCTCGTCGGCGTGCAGCCCGTTCCCGTCGTGGATCGCGGCGTTCGCCTTGAGGTGGCCTTCCTCGGACAGGCCCTCCCCCGCTTCCCCGTCCGCGCCGATGACGGTGAAGTCGTCGGACAGACCGGCGTCGGGGCGCCGCTCGTGGACCCGGTAGGTGGCCCTGCGCCGGTGCAGCGAGAACCAGTCGTCTCCGCCGAGTTCGGGAAGGACGTCGATGCGGTAACCGAGGACCAGGTCGTCGCCGGTGAGCACGTCCGGCTCCGCCCCACGCGCACGCGCCCCTCGTGCACGCGCCCCTCTGTCGCGCCGTTCCGTCATCTCCTCGCCCCTGCCCCGCAGCACCAGTTGCAGGCCGTTCGAGCGCAGGGCGGGCAGGGCGGGCGGCTCGCCGGGGCGCGCGGCGAGCGCGCGGGCGGCTTCGCGCATCCGCTGGGCGGCCACGTCCACGTCCACGGTCGCGACCTGCCAGCGCGGCTTCCCGCTCTGGTCCCTCTGGTCGAGGGTGACCATCCCCCCGTCCACCCGGTCCGTGGGGGTCGGCCGGAAGCCGGCGCCGAACGCCGTGCGGGGGGACACGATCTCGGGCAGTGCGGCGGGGCGGCCCGGCCACAGCACCCGCACCGTTCCGGCGGGCGGGTCGCCGGCCCCGCCCGGACCGAGCCGGAGCTCGAAGATCAGGCCCAGCGCCCGCAGCACCGCGGGGTGTTCGCGCAGCAGCGACAGTGTCCGGTTGAAGCCCGGTCGGCCCGAGGGCGGTTCGGCAGTGGTGGAGCCGGGAGCCGGCACGTCCGGGCGAAGCCAGTGGTCACTGCCGAGTGCGTCACGCACCTTGTCGGCGAAGTCCGGTGACCCCGCACCGAGTTCCGCGATGACCTCAGCCTTGGACACCTCGTGGAAGGTGTGCGCCACCTCGTTCGCGTCCTCGGACGTGGCGTGCACGGTGAGCGGGTCGCCGGTCGGCCCCGCCGGCGAGCCTCCCGCGTTCTCCACGGACAGTCCCGCCACGAGTCGTTGCCAGATGCCGGGCTGGACGTGCAGGCCGGGAACGAGGTCGAACTGTCTGTCGGGGGGTGCCGGGGGGCCTGAGCCCGGGACGAACACTTCGGCCCGGACGGTGCCTCCGATCAGGGCGGAGGGTGGCCACTGGGCCATCCCGTGCCCGGCCGGGGTGCCGCCGTCAAGTCTCGGCACGACGAGCACGCGCAGCAGCGGGCCGCCGTCCTCGAAACCACCCGGCACGGGGATCCACAGCATGTCGCTCATGGTGCGAACGCCTTCCGGTATCGTTGCCACGCCTCGAAGCCTGACGCGTCCCGTTCGGCCACCGTGAGGTTCCTCATCTGCCGGGCCGGAGCGCTGCCCCCGATCAGTTCGAAGGTTCCGCTGTCGATGGTCGCCGTCTCCGAGTACAGCGTCAGGTCCAGTTCGATCACGACGGTCGCGCGGCCGAAGAGCCTTGGCGGGTCGTCCAGGTAGGTGAGCGAAACGCGCAGCTCGACGGAGACGGTGATCAGGCCGAGCAACTGCACGCTGCCGCCAATCCGTATGAACGCCTCCAGCTCCACATGGCCGTCCGGATAGTGCTGAAAGCGCACTCCTCCCAGGGCGTGCACCTCGGCCCTGGCGACCACGAAGTCGATGGCCAGCATCGCGCCGAACTCCAGGGAGATCTCCATCCTCGGTTCGTTCGTGCCCGCCATCTCGATGTCGGCGTACCCGCCGCCGCCGAACGCGCTGACCGCGAGGGCGAAGGGGTGCTCACGGCTGGCGAATCCGAGCGCCACGGTCACCGGCTTCTCGACGAAGGGAACGGTCACCTGCACCCGCCCGGTCACGTTCTGCAGCACGAACATGCCGGCCGCCGCCTTCGGTATGCCGACCTCGTAGCCGACGGTGACGCCCGACGTCGACACGCTGCTGGTCGGCCCGCGCACCCCGATGAGCGACTCCAACTGCGACTGCAGTTCCTGCAGCAGCTTCAGCGCACCCTTGAATTCGATCTTCAGCCCGTCGACCGCGACGGCCGGTGCGCGGCCGGCGCTGCGCGTGAACGTCACCGAGTCGAACGACAGCTTCAGTACAGGAGCCATCGGTGGCGGCGGCAGGACGAGGGCGAAGTTCTTCAGAGTGCAGGCCGTCACGGGTTCCAGCGCGCCAGGCGTGCCCGTTGCGGAGGTGGCCGGCGCGCAGCCGACGAACAGGTCGAGTTCGGGCGGCGCCCCGGTCGCCCTGGGCCGGAAGACGCTGTGCGCCTTCAGCCTCAGCCGCTCCCACCGCATCTCCGTGAACAGCGCGTCGTTCACCCGCCTCTGTACGATGCCGGGCGGCCCCGGCTTCGGTTGGACAGCGGTGTCGATGAGCGAGGCGAGCGGGAAGCCGAACAGAGTGGCCCCGCTGAACGCGTTTCTCAGCGCGGCCTCCAGGTCCGGGGCGCCCGGCAGCACGCTGGTCGCCACGGGCCCGAGTTCCCGGGATATCCCGGTGGCGCTGAATCGGGGCGCCACCAGGCCGCCCGAGCGGTCGGCGTTCTGGTTGAAGCTGACCGGGACGCCGGACGGCGCCTCGAAGAGGAACGGGACGTCGGGGACGGCGGCGCTTCGCTCGGTGTCCATCAACGGGCCGGAGAGGTCGCGCAGTTGAGGCGCGTACAGCAGTGTCCGCGCCTGGTCGTACTGTGATCCGGGGAGCAGGGAGCGCAGGGCGGGCAGCACGGCGTCGAACTTCACGACTTCCGGACGGTGGCCCGTGCCGTCGTCCTCGCCGGAGAACGTGAGCGCGTGCACCTCCAGGACGTCTCCGGGCCGGCCTCCCGCGCCGACCATGTCGATGCGGGTACCAGGTATGCGGGCCGTGGAGTGGGGCTGCCACTGGGCCAGGAGACCCGGTGAGGGAGCCGTACGCGTGTCGCTGACGAAGATCAGTGGGAGAACGAACTCGATGTCCGTGTTTCCGGAGCGGCAGCGGACCGGGAACTGCAAGGGGGCGAGGGCGCCTCCAGGGATGAACAGATGCGGGTCCTGCGGTTCCGCCGCGCCGCTGAGGGGGAATTCCCGCCCCAGGATCTCCACCTCGTCGAACGGGAAGGTCGGCGTGCGCGTCCCGGTGAGGAGCGGCCGGGTGATCACCAGTACCCGCCTCTTCAGGAGTCCCGCGACGCAGCCGAGTACCTGGGGGTTGTGGACGGGAAGGAACTTCCGCGTGGTGAAGTCCTGGTAGACCGCGGGGAAGCCGAACGGCCACAGAGTGCCTTGCGCGGCGACGTCCACTTTCTGGTCGCGCCCGAGAACCATCTCGTGGGTCCACGAGTCGGACGGCCACTTCGCGGCGGCCGAGAGGGAGCCGCCCAGCGCGGTCAGCTCCAGACGGGTCGCCCGCGGCAGCGAGAAGTCATGGCTGGATGTCACGATGATGTTCCGCCACCCTTCCAGCGGAGGGCGCTGGAAGAGGCCGGCGGCGAGGATGCCGCTGTCCGAGACGAATGTGGGCCGGATGGCCAGGCCCGCGTCGCCCGGTGTCGCATCGCTTGCCCGCAGCAGCGTGGACCAGAGGCCCACCGTGCCCGACCCGGGCGCGACGACGGGCCGGTCCGTGTGCTCGGCCACCACGTCGGCGCCCGTTGTCCTGGCCAGCGGAACCACCCTGAGTCCCCACGGCATCTCAAGGCCCGAGGTCGGCTCAAGACGGGCGCGGCCGTCGGCCAGCGCGCCGAGGATCCCCGCCGTGCTCAACTCGATCACAGTCCCGTCGGGGACCCTGAACTCCAACTCACCGGAGCCGGCCAGGCGTGAGTCACTGTGCACGAGACCGGCCGTGTTGAAGCCGGAGACGGTCGTCTGCTCCAGGATCGCCTGCGGCGGAAGGCCCACGGTGAGGGTCGCCCGGCCGTCCGTCGCCACCAGGAGGGGAAGTGCGGACGGTCCCTGACCACGGATCTCGAACCCCGACCACCGTACGGCGAGGACCACGAAGTCGTCGCTCCGCACAATCAGGAAGGTCTGCGCTGCCACAGGTCATCACCAGTTTCGATGCCGCGGCCCGTCACCGGCCTGCCGCGCCGGCGCCTCTCCGCGCGGTCGCCCCGGAATCTCATGCCGTCAGCTACGTCATGTCGCCACGCCGTACCGCAGCGTCCCCGCCGCGATGTGCGCGATATGGGCGCTTCCCACGCTGTCGAACCGCAAGTCACTCCATGCGCCGCCGGCCTCGACGTCCTCGACGCTGTAGGTTCCGATGCCGGTGCGGGTCGCGAACCTCAGCCGGCCGCCGGAGCCATAGGCGACACAGATCCGCGATAGCTGGCCCACACCGCAGGCCGAGTGCACGCGGTCGTTGTCCACGTCGTCAGTCACCACCTCGATCGCCGGCGACTCGGGAAAGTTGCCGAAGATACAGACGTTGAGTGTGAGCCCCTTGCGCTCGTAGTACGAGACGACGCTCTCCCCGGTGATGAAGTGCCCCATCGCCGGGTGTTCTCCGAGAACCTGGTCCCCGTGCAGAACCTGCACGTTCCAACTGTCCGGCTGACCCACGAAGTCGGTCCCCGGAATCAGGGTCGCGACACGCAGTCTCCTGACCGACTGCCCCGCGGGTGAGAGATCGTCGAAGTAGGCGATCCGCAACGTCTCGTCGCGGTGGTCGAAGGTTAGCGTCGGGAACCATCCTTTTTCCGCGACATTCGACTCGTCGACGACATGGACGTTCTTCTTCCAGGTCGCGGGCTTGTTCGGATCCGTCTTCGGCGGCGCCTTGGTCGCGTGCCACAGCGAGAGGCCGGACCGGTAGGCGAAGTGGGGCCTGTTCTTGAACGGCGGCTCGCTGAAGACACCCAAATTGACCGCCATGGAGGGAAATCGGATCCTGTCGGGGAACAGCCCCGCGGAGGTGGGGACCTCCTCGAAACTCCACTGGGCTCCCCGCACCCCGTAGATCAGGCGATCGGTTGCCCTGCTCTGGTAGGCGACATGCGGGTTGAGCCCTTCATCGATCCCGAGACCGATCCGGTAGGCGTCGTGCGCCGCCGGTTCCGAGGGCAGCCTTTCGCACTGCCACTCCGTCTCGCCCCTCTTGGCCAGCATGACGTCGCCGGACGGCGTCGTGTACGCGAGCCAGGGGGTGTCGCTCGGATCAACAGCCAGGGACACCTGGCCATGGGCGGTGTTGGAGTCGTCCACGACCTCGGTGAAGAATGTGGTCGCCATGATGGGTTCATCTCCCATGGGCACCGGCACGCCGACACGGCGTCATGCCGGTTCTTCGAACGCCGGGAGAGGGCGGGGGATGTGCTTCACATCCTGTGATGGTGCGTCGTACGTCCTCGGCACTGCTCGCCACGGTCGGAGGGATCGTGCTGTGGGGACATCACCGTCCCCACATTCCAAAATGCCACCGCGGCCGGGGTGCCGCAACTCACCGGCCGGCCCGTGGCCGGAGCCCTGACCGGCCGTCCGCGCGGCGCACGGACATTTTCCGCCGTGCGTTCGCCACACCGCCCGGTACGGCGAAGAATGGACAGGGAGTGATGGTACGCACCCGCTCACCCGTGCCGTCGCGGCACGAGCCTCGGTCGTCCGACGTCGTCCGACGTCGTCCACCGACGGGGGGAGACAGGAGAGTTCACATGCCCCTGTTCACAGGTGCCTATCCGGATCCGCTGGCGTCCGCCGCCGATGCCACAATGCAGTCCGCGCTGAAGGCCAAGCGGCAGGCGCTGTCCCTGGCCGGGGCCCCGAATGCCGGCAATCTGGCCATGACCGTCGTGGTGCTCACGGGATTCGAAGGCACGCGTCAGCATCCCTGGGCGGGCCTGAGGGAGAACGAGGAGCACTACGCGTCGAGCCTGGTGAAGATCGCCGCCATGCACGCGGCCTTCGATCTGCGGGCGAGCGCCGACCAGTTGGCAACTGCGGGCGGCCTGACCACATGGCCACAGATCGAGGCGGCCCTAGTGGCCGCGTTCAACCCGGAAATCGCCGCGCACACCCCCGCGTTGATCAGCGGCTCGCCGTCGCTCGGGGCCCAGGACAAGACCCGCAGGCCTGACTACTCGGCCGTGCTCCGGCCTGGTTCGGGTCCCGACTTCACAGTCGACTTCACCCAGGCCCAGATGGACGCCTTCGAGAACATGATGGTGGACCAGAAGAACCCCGGTGCCACCGTGACCATCCATGGCCTGGGATATCCGTACCTCAACGGGAAGATCGCGGACGACGGGTTCTTCGACGGCACCTCCCACGGGGTGTGGCTGGCCGGGGACTACGCCCAGCAGTGGCCGGCCGCGCGCATTCCCTGCGTCAACGACGTGGACACCGCGCAGGGGACCACCGCCCGTCATCTGGCCAAGCTGATGACGCTCCTGGCGGACGATGTACTCGTCGGCCCGCTGAGCAGCGCGGGCATGAAGGATCTGATGGCGCGGGCCGGCAACTTCTTCCCCGGCACCACTCCACCGATATGGCCCGCGAACGGACGTTTCAGCGCCACGCACGGCAAGGTGGGCATGGGCCCCTTGAAATCCAATCAACTGGTGTGCTCGGAAGCCCTCATCGTGCACGACACGGTGCGGGATCTGCGATTCGTCGTCGTGTGGCAGAACGTGATCGACCAGGGCCTGTCGGAAAGGAAGCTGTTCGAGCCGGTGGCGGCACTGGCCGAAGCCACCATGAACGCCTTTGTGCCGTGACGGGGAGCGGTGGGCGCGAGCTTCGAGGAGACCTCGCCCATCGCCGATCACACGCACCCCACAGGGAGGTTACTGTGAGACGCAGCCCGTAAGAGATCGTCCCGGAGAGGTTCGAGGGTCGGCCGAGGAGGACCGGTCGCGGGAACCGCACTGCTCGACGGTCTCACCTTTACGTCCAAAGGGCGTCCAATACGCCGACGTTGACGGAATGGCGGGTCGTCAAGGGTGACATCGAAATCGGCAGGATGGAGGACGTCGAGGCCGTCACCGCGGTGCCGGCCCGTGGAGGCCTCGGAGAGGGCGCGGCCCTCCCGGAGGCGGTGAGGACCACGGACGTCTCCCGCCGCTGGTTCGACAGGACCGTCCCCTTCGAGATCGATCCCGCTCTTCCCAACCAGCAGCGCATCACGGACGCGATAGCGCAATGGGAAGACCGCACCATCCCGAGCTCGTCCGCGACGCGTACCCGGCGCCGGCCTTCCATGCCGAGCTGGATCAGGGCGTCGTGGATGTCGGCGATGTCGGCGCAGTAGGTGACGCCCCGGATGCCGCGCGCCCAGGAGTGGGAGATCCGCTTGTAGTCCAGGACAAAAGCGAGCGAGCCGTTGTGGACCATCTGGCAGGTGACGCAGCGCAGGATGACGGACTTGCCGCCGCCGGTGGAGGCGTTGACCAGGATGTGCGGCGATTCGGCGTCCAAGTCGACCGAGACGGTTGTACCGCCGCTGCCGATCCCGATGACCGGGGCGGACTCCAGGGCTTGACCACCAGCTCCCGCATGGACGCGTCCGTGAAGACGGCCTTCTTCTTGGGGCGGCGGGTCTTCTTCACCAGGACGTACGGCTTGCGCCCGGCGGGGTATCAGGAGAACGTCACGCCCTCCAGCGCGAGCTTCTGGGTGATGAGGTCGGCGACAGGTCACGGGAGAACTGCGGGGACACCGGCAGATCGACGCGTATCTGCGCGTCGTCGTCGGAGAAGTTCTTCGGAATGTGGAGATAGCGGCGCGGGTCGGTCTGCTCCGCGATGCCGAGCGGCTTGGCGAGCGCCTGACGCAGGGGCTCCACCCACTCGCGCATCAGCTCCCGCCGACCGTGTCCGAGGATCCCGTACGCGAGGCCGACCGCGGCCGCGACAGAGGCCGCGCCGATGCCACCGCTCTGCAGGGTGGCGAGGGTCGCGTCCCGGTTCTCCCACAGATCCTGGGCGCTGTGCATAGTGGTGTCCGGGTGCCCGCCGAGCAGGTAGCTGCCTTCACCGGCCGCGCCCTGGAAGGTGATCCGGAAGGTGAGGCGCTGCCACCCGGCCCGGTGGGAGGAGCGGGAGACGCGACCCTCCACCTTCGGCAGGACGCGGGTTCCCGAGCGCCAGAACGTCACATCAGTCCGCTTCACACCGTCCAGGTCGCGGTCGGCCAGGAACCGGCCGATACCGAACGCCACGGATTCCGCGGTCTCCTCCACCTGCTTGTCGAACTGCATCTGCGCCATGTCGTGCCCTTTCGGTGAGCCGTCCCGGCACCTCACACCCGGAAGCGGACACCGACCGGCTTATTCCTCGCCCGGCTGGAGTTTCCCGCGCCAGACATCGAGCGGTGCCGGACCGGAGGTCGTCAGAATGAGCCGGGCCTCGCTCCACAGCGGCATGGACGTTGTGCGAGCGACCGGGTCGGCGTCCTCGCCGAAGCCCCTGAAGGCCCCGGTGAACATGCGGACGCAGTAGGAACGCGAGCGGGTCGAGTTCGGACCGGGTACTCACCTGGTTTCTGAGTACGGGAGCGGTGCTGTGCGGCGGCGCCGCCTGCTGAGATGTGCCCATGACAACGACGCCCACTTCCGCCCCGCACGCCCCCGACCTTGCTCCGCGGCGTCGGCGCCGCGTCATGGCGCTGGTCGTGGGCGGGGGCGTGACGGTGCTCCTCCTCGCGGCACTTGCCAAGGGCTGTGAGTCCCTGGCGGGTGGTCCGGTTCTGTCGAAAACGGCGTTCCGCGAGCATCTGCGGCACACTCGGGAAGCAGGCGAGGACGCGGTGCGGCAGCTGGGCATCGACCCGGAATCTGTGATTGACCAGAAGGAGATGGCCGACGCCTCCTGCAAGGACGATCTCGGAATGGACTCGGATGGCGTCACCCGTGACCAGCCGACCGTCACCTGGGCACCCGACTTCGCGAGCCACGCCGCATACGCGGCAGCGGTCGGCACCCTCCGCAAGGTGTGGTCCGCGCAGGGACTGACGGTGAAGGACATCCCCGCCCCGGCGCAGGGCGAGCCGGGAGCCGGCCTGCCAGGGGTCCGAGCGACGAACGACCGCGGCATCGAACTTTCACTGCGCCCCGGCTGGTACTCCGGCGAGCCGACCCTCATCGCCGATGGAGGATGCGTACGGCACCAGAGATACCTGACGGACTGGAAGTAAGCACAACCCGGCTGCGGGGCCGAGTACCTGTGATGGCCGGCTTCGGTCGGCCACCGCGCGTCGGGGAGGGCAGTCGAGCGGCGGGCGGCGGCCCACCTGCCGGCCCCGCGGCGCGGACAGCTGTGAAGAGCGAAATCGGCGAAAGACGCTCAGTTCGGCGTGAGCACGAGTGGGTCACGTGCTTCGCGCTGCTGACGGCTAGGGCATTTCTTTCGGATCTTCCGGCCGGAGCGTGCCGAAGTCGACGGCTTAGACGATCATCAGGTCGTGAACACGGATTATTGGACGATGCTCGGGGACTCCGAGCGAGATCAGTGGACGTATGTCCCACGTCAGACCATTGGACCACTGCGCTTCGGGATGGACCGGGAGGAGGCCGTCACCGTCATGGCGGCGTACGGCTTCGCCGCGGAGCGGAGCGACATGGGGGGCTGGCACTCGACAGGCCGCACTCAGTGGCGCGTCGAGTTCCTCAAGCCCAGACCGGTGGCCTGGAGCCGACCAGGGGGGGTGAAGTGCTACTTCGTCGAAGGCGCGGGCCTGACGTGTGTGCTGGTCGATGGCCTACTCGGCCCGCAGGTAACCCATGAGGGAATCCGCCTGATCGGTCGCGTGCCGTCGGAGCTTTACCAAGACATGGAAACCTATGCGATCGAGCACGGCCTCGGCCTCCAATCCAGCCCAGGAGGAGACCTGTTCGTTAAAGGCTTCGAGATCGAGCTGGGCGCCCAGCGTGCCGGTGACACTGCGGTGACCTGGGCCCTGTTCTTCAATACGGGGACGATTGCGGGCACCTCCTGGGACATTGCCCCCGCAGAAGTTTGGCACCACTGGTAGAGCGCCACCCTCAGAGCGGAGACCTGAACACCTCGGATTCCCTTGCTGACCAGATGAAGATCCCTGCAATGTGAAGTGCGGCAAGGTAGACGGTTGCGGTCTTGTCGTAGCGAGTGGCCAGACCGCGCCACTGCTTGATCTTATTGATGCAGCGCTCGACGGTGTTCCGCTGCTTGTACGCGTCGCGGTCGAACGCCGGAGGTCGTCCGCCACGGCTGCCCAGCCACTTGCGGTTCGCGGCTTGATCGGCGGGCTGCGGAATCACCGCACGGATCCCACGACGACGCAGGTACCCACGGATCGCCCGGGACGAATATGCCTTGTCTGCCAGGACCCCGGTCGGTGTCGTCCGTGGCCTGCCGACCCGCCTGGGCACCCGGATCCGAGCCATGACCCGCTCGAACGCGGGCGCATCTCCGGCCTGCCCAGGTGTGACGACGAAGGCGAGTGGTCGACAGCGGCTGTCGGAGGCCAGGTGGATCTTGGTGGTCAGGCCGCCGCGGGACCGCCCAAGGGCATGGTCGTTCGGCTCATCGGCCGGGGCCCCTTTTGGCGGGCCCCGGCGGCGTGCTGATGAGCACGCACAACAGTGGAGTCGACCGCGACAAGCCAGTCCAGGTCGCCCTCAGCATCGGCCTGCGCGAGCAACGTGTTGAACACGTTCTCCCAGGTGCCGTTAATGGCCCAGTTCCGCAGCCGGTTATGAACGCCCTTCCATGAGCCGAAGCGCTCGGGCAGGTCCATCCACGGCGTCCCGGTGCGGTACTTAAACGCGATCGCGTCGATCACCAGGCGGTGGTCACGCCACCGGCCGCCACGGCGAGGCGTGGCGGCCGGCAGAAGCGGTTCGATCCTCGCCCACTGGGCGTCAGTGAACGACACACCCAGACCAACGATCGGATGATCCGAAAGAAACGCCCTAGCAGGGCAGACCCACCAGCCCCCAACCGCGGCGGGCAGCCTCCGTGGTCACGTCGCCCCATTCACGCAGAAGCGCGGTGAAGTCCTCGAAGGTGTCCGGGCGGCCTGCCCAGCCCTCGCACTCGGCGGCGAACGGCTCGCGCAACTCCTCGATGTAGGACTCCACTCGCTCCCAGGCACGGGCCTTGCCGGGTACTGCCTCAGGCGGGCACACCAGAAGGACGCACAGGAGCCCGCGGTCGGTGGCCGGCGGGAAGAACCCTCCGCCGCCAGTCGGCGCAGGATCGTCGGCCGGATCCGCATCCCAGATCAGACCGACGAGAAAGGTGTCCATCGCCTCGCGCACGGATGCGTCGACGAGGAGCCGTATGTCGGCCCATGCATCGCCCGCGCGGGCATGCGGGCTATAGGCGCCGGTGGTGGTGAAGAAGTCGTACTCGGCGCACCATGCAGACCGCCGATCCGGGGGCCACAGCCAGCCGCCGGCCGGTCCGTACCTCTGGTACTCGGCGTCGAGCTCCGGTGGCCAGGTCGTGTCGTCCAGTGCTTGGACCCGGTCCTCGACGGGGATGGCGCTCAACTGCTCCCAGTCCGCCATGAACAGTGTGAGATCCAGACCCATAGCGGCAGCATAGGCAGGCCACGCGCAGCAAGCCGAGGCGGGCCAGCACTCCCGCCGCAGATCAGCGGCGTGCCGGGAGTGCCCTGCACGCCAGCTGTGGCACTCAAAGTGCCAATCGCCTCGATCAACATCTGGCTCCGTGACCTGGAACGGCGCATATGAAGGACATGGCCTCGAGCCCTACCCGCGATCCGGGTCCTCGACCGAGGCGGTTCAGAGACCCGCACGGGTGAACGTCACATGCGTGACTCCGCTGGGCGAGGAGGTGGCCTCGACCTCGTAGTCCTTCTCGAGGCCCTCCATTCCGTCCCAGAGGCGTACGCCTCGGCCGAGCAGGATCGGGACCACCACGATGTGCATGTGGTCGATGAGCCCGGCGGCAAGGAAGTCGCGGAGCAGGGTGGGCCCCCCGCCGATGCGTACGTCCTGGCCGCCCGCGGCCTCGCGGGCCGTCTCGAGCGCCTTGGCGGGCGAAGCGTCGAGGAAGTGGAACGTCGTGCCGCCCTCCATCTCGATCGACGGGCGCGGGTGATGGGTGAGGATGAAGGTCGGTGTGTGGAATGGCGGGTTGGGCCCCCACCACCCCTTCCACTCCGGGTCCTCGTGCCATCCGGGGTGGCCGAACTTCCCGGCGCCCATAATCTCGGCGCCGATCCCGGGCGTGAACTGCCGCACGAAGGCGTCGTCGAGGCCGCCGGTCCCGCCGGGCCGGCCGATCCTCTTGTGCCACCACCGGGTGGCGAACATCCACTCGTGCAGCCTTTCGCCGGCGTGGCCGAACGGCGCGTCATGGCTCTGCCCCTCACCGGTGCCAAAGCCGTCGAGCGAGATGGAGAAGTTGTGGACGCGGGCGAGTGACATGGCTGGCGACTCCTTTCCTTCTGCTGGCCGAGGTTCGTCGGATCAGCTCGGTCATACAGCAATGATGGCCACCCCCATATCATGACGTCCAATGCCAATTCTTCCCAGGTCTCATAGATAAACTTAATCCATGCTGAACCTGACTCACCTCAAGGTGCTGGAGGCGGTCGCCCGCCATAAATCGGTGACCGAAGCGGCGAAGGAACTGCATTACTCCCAGCCGTCGGTCAGCCACCACCTGGGGCGGCTGGAAGCCGCCACCGAGGCAAAGCTCATCCAACGAGTGGGCCGCGGTATCCGACTCACCCCCGAAGGCGAACTCCTGGCGCAGCGGGCAACAGAGATCCTGGGGCGACTGAACGCCGCATCTGTCGAACTGGCCGCCCGCGTGGGACTCCGTGCCGGACGGGTACGACTCGCCGGTTTCCAAACGGTCCTCAGCACCCTCGTACCGAAGGCAGCCACCGAGCTGTCCCGGACGCACCCGGGAATCGAGTTGAACCTCGTCGATGCCCACCCGGTCGAGGGCCTGCAGATGCTGCGCTCGGGGCATGTCGACATCGCCTTGATCTTCCGGCATACCGACACTCCGCTGGAGGAGGAAGGATTCCGACTCACCCACCTGCTGGACGACCCCCTCTACCTCGTCAGTGACCAACCCCATCAGCGTCTCGAAGACCACCGTGACTCCACATGGGTTGGCGGCTGCGAACGCTGCCGAGCCGCCACGATCACGGCATGCGAACACGCCGGCTTCTCACCACGCATCGCCTACTCCTGCGACGACACGGTCGTCGCCCAGGCGCTGGTGGCCGCCGGGATGGGTGTCGCCATACTCAACGGACTCGCGTTGCAGGCCCACCGTGCGCCGGGCATCCACACCACACAGCTCACCGGCAACGCCCGCCGGATCTACGCCGCCACATACGGCGACCCGCCAGACCCACCCGCCACGACCGCGCTGATCGAGGTCCTGGCATCACAGCCCCGAGTACCGAACCGGGACGACGTGGGAGAGCCGACGCTGGTCAGTCGATCCAGCACGAGTGCAGATCGACGCTGAGGCGGGAGAAGCCGCGGCCGTACCTCATGACCGTCGAGGTCGCTGAGGGTGCTCTACCGAATGCTCTACGAGACCGCGGGGCGGTCCGACGAGATTCTGGGCGTGAACATCGAGGACCTGGACTTCGCCGGGCGCCGCTGCCAGGTGAAGTCCAAGGGTGCCCGGGCCAAGGCCCGCCGTCGGGGCCAGGTACGCGAGGACTTCATGCTGGAGACCGTGTACTGGGACGCCGGCACCGCTCGCCTGCTGCCGCGGCTGCTGAAGGGCCGCGGCCCTGAGCCGGTCTTCGTGACCCGCCACCGTCCCGGCCCGGGGAAGGTTGTCAGCCCCCGCGATGTCTGCCCGGACACCGGCTTCGCCCGGCTTTCGGGGAGGCGGGTGCGTCGCTGCTGATGCTGATGGCGAAGTCCCGGCACAAGAAGCCCGAGAACGTCCGCCACTACTTCAAGCCCTCATCGGAGGCCATCGCCGAGGTCACCAATCGCGAGCATCGGCGTCGAGATTGCTTTTGCTGTATGCCCAGCCGATAGCCGCCGAAGTCGGTAGGGCGTGGTGACCGGTCCGGATGACTGAGCCGGCGGGCGCGGTGTTCTCAGGCGACCCAGTGTGGTCGTCGGGTAGCGGACGAGGGCGGGAGCCCGTCGGCGAGCGCGGCGGCCATGCGGTGCACAGCCTCGCGCAGCGTGTCGGGGGGCGTTGTGTAGGGGATGCGGAGGCGCTGTTCGAAGATGCCGGGGTCTGTGGCGAAGTAGGCGCCGCCCTCGATCCTCACGCCGTAGGTCAGTGCGTGCTCGGCCAGCGCCGAGGCGATGGGTTCGCCCAAGTCGACCCACAGCGAGAGACCGCCGGGCGGCAGCTGCCAGGTCCATTGCGGGATGTGCTCGGCCAGGGCCGCGGTCAGGGCCGCGCGCTGCTCGCGCATTTGCTCCAGGCGGAGCGGTACCAGTTCTTTGGTCCGAGCCAGGAGGGCGAGGGCCAGGAATTGGTCCACTACCGAGCCGCCCAAGTCGTTGGCGATCCGCTGGCCGGCGAGTTCGGTCACCAGCTGGGAGGGGGCACGCAGCCAGCCAATGCGCAGTCCGCCCCAGTAGGTCTTGCTCATCGAGCCGATGGTGATGACCTGGTCGGCCCCACCAGGCGTGGCGTGGGAGGCGAAAGGCGGCGGGGTGGGGACGTCGAGGGCGAGGTCGGCCAGGGTCTCGTCGATGACCAGCCAGGTGCCCGAGCGCTGAGCGGCACGTAGGATGCGGACGCGCTCGTGATCAGGCATGAGAAGGCCGGTCGGATTGTGGAAGTCGGCGATCAGAAAAGCTAGTTGGGGCACCATCTGACGCAGGGTGGACTCGATGATCTCGATATCCCAGCCGCTGTCGGTCACGGGGACTGATACGGGGCGAAGCCGGGCGCGGCGCATGGCGTCCAGAGCGTTCGGGTAAGACGGATTCTCGACCATGACCCGGTCGCCGGGGCCGGACAGGAGCCCTATGACGAGCGTGAGTGCGTGCTGAGCGCCGGAGGTCACCAGAATCTGTTCGGGCACCGTGGCTAGTCCCCGCTGGGTGAATCGCTCGGCGATGGCGGCGCGCAGTTCCGCAAGACCGTAGGGATGGTAACCGGGAGTGTGTGCGTGCTCGGCCAGTCGAGGGGTGATCCAGCGGAGAGCATCTACGAGCGTCTCCTCCGGTAGTCCGGGGGCTGCTCTGGCCAGGTCGATGGCGGTGTCCGGGGGTGCGAGGACCCGCGTGATGCCGCTGGGGGCGGTGCCCTCGGGCAGGGTCGTCCAGGTACCCGAGCCCTGGCGGCTGTGCGCGTAGCCACTCTCGCGCAGCAGGTCATAGGCGGCGGTGACGGTAGGCCTGCTCGTGTTCAGGGCAACGGCCAGTTCCCTTTCGGCGGGGAGTCTGACGTGCAACGCGATCCGTCCGTCCAGGATCAACGTGCTGACCGCCTGGGCCAGGTGACGGTAGGCGGGCTTCATTCCCGCTGGGTCGGGCAGCATGGCGGCGAGCTGTCGGCTCCCCAGCGTCCGCTCGGCCTGGTGCACCCTGTCCACGGGCCGGAACGGAATCGAGTCGGCCATACCACTCTCCCAAGATTGGCCATGCTATTGGAGCCAATCAATGTACAGACTCACCGCCAGTGGCATCCGAGCACGAGCACACCGGAGGACTGGCATGGAGCAGGGCATCACGGATCCCTACGAGTGCGAACTTGAGCGCGGTCACGAGAAACGCGCCGCAACTGCACTGGCACCGATCCAAAGTGACCGGGTGAAGATCGCGCTCATGGACGCGGGAATCGGACTGCTGGCGGCAGCCGCCGCGGTACGCCGTCTGCGCCCCGACGCGGATCTTGTCCTCTCCTCGGACCCCGATGGCATGCCCTGGGGACCTCGAACCCCGCAGGACCTCACGGCCCGCGCCCTCGCCGTCGCCGAAGCAGCCGCCGCCCACGGTCCGGACGCCCTGATCGTCGCCTGCAATACCGCCACCGTGCACGCCCTGCCCGCCCTGCGCGCCCGCTTCGAACCGGACCTGCCGGTCATCGGCACGGTCCCGGCGATCAAACCGGCCGCGGCGGGCGGCGGACCCGTCGCCGTTTGGGCCACACCCGCCACCACCGGCAGCCCCTACCAGCGCGGTCTCATCCGGGAGTTCGCGAACGGCCTGAGCATCACCGAGGTGCCGTGCCCCGGCCTCTCCGACGCAATCCAGTGCGCGGACGAGGCGGACATCGGACTCGCGGTCGCCGCCGCGGCGAAGCTCACCCCGGACGATGTAAGGGCCGTCGTCCTTGGCTGTACCCATTACGAACTCGTAGCCGAGCACGTCCGCGCGGCCCTGCAGCGCCCCGGTCTGCCACCACTCGTCCTGCACGGCACCGCCGAAGCGGTCGCCGCCCAAGCGCTGCGCCGGATCGGTGAATGGCCCACTGCGCAGGTGCCTGACGAAGGCACCCTGACCGTAATCCTCAGCGGGCGTGAGGAGCCGCTTCCGGCAGCAGCGCTGGCGTACGCCGAAGGCCGGCTGCTGCAGGCCCCAGCGCCCGCGCGCCGGGGGTCCGTCGGTGAGCACTGACGCGCCGCATCCCCATGACCGCGCTCCGGAGCGTCCCACCGAAGCTGCGCCGGCACCACGCCCTCCTGTGCCACCCCTCACCTACGTCCCCCTCGGTGAGCGTCCGCTGAGACGCCTTCCCCAACTGTTCATCGGCCTCGCCCTGTACGGATTCAGCCTCTCAGCGATGGTGCGGGCCTCGCTGGGCGTCAACCCCTGGAGCGTTCTGTACGAAGGGCTGGAGCACCACACTTCCCTCAGTTTCGGCGCAATCAGCGCCACCGTCGGGGTTCTCGTGCTCCTGTTGTGGATTCCCCTCAAGCAGAAACCGAAGTTCGGCACCGTCGCCAACATCATCGTCCTGGCGTACTCATCGGATCTCGGCCTCTTACTCATCCCCCAGCACCTCGGCCTCCCGGCCCGGGTATGCCTGCTGGTCGGGGGTGTCCTCCTCAATGGATTCGCCGTCGCCGTCTACGTCGGCGCGCGCTTCGGACCTGGCCCCCGGGACGGGCTGATGACCGGAGCGTCCGCCACAACCGGGCATTCCATCCGGCTCATCCGCACCCTGATCGAGATCACCGTGCTCACCGCGGGCTGGCTACTCGGGGGGAGCGTGGGTGTCGGCACCGTGCTGTACGCATTCGCAGTCGGTCCGATCACCCAGTTCTTCATGCCCAGGTTCGCCTACCGCGGTGGCGACGAGCCGGACGTCCCTCACTCGTCGTGCCCAGCGTCCGGATCCCGCAGAGGCCGCAGACCGCCGGGCAGGTCGGGGAGTTGAAAGGAGTACCGGCCGAGCATGTTGATGTGGTGCCGTACGAACGGTGGGAGGCGGGCCACATCCTCAACGCGGACGTCGAAGTCGTCCGAGCGAAGCTTTGTAACGGCGGCGTCCATGTAGCGGGTGTTGAAGAGCACCAGGGCGTTGAGGACGAGGCCGAGGGCGCCGATCTGGTCTCCATGCCGTCCTGGTAGCGCTGGTAGAGCTGTCCGGCCTTGCCGTGGAAGATCTTCCGGGCGAGCGCGTGGCGGCCCTCCTGGAGGTTGGCCTGCACCTTGCCCGAGTGGCTCCCCATCGCCCTGTCGAAAACAAGTCCCGCACTTCTGTCTCAAGGAGAGCGCGATAGTTGGCCCGCTGTGCATTCCACTCGGCCTCTGGGGCAGCCATCGAGCGGCGCGGAAGGGACTTTGACCTGCGAGGTGGCCTGGACACCCCGGTGCCCGACATGCCGACTCCGACCGAGTTGGGGCGTGGGGCGTCGACTTGGCGGACCTGCTGAGTCTGGAACGGCCGTGTCAGTGGCCTGCAGCAAGATACCGTTCATGATTAACGATCCTGATGACATCGACTGGATGAGCGGCCACCTGAGCGGGCACTCCTGCGGTGTTCCGACGTACCTCAAGAGCATGCGCTCAACGGACCCCGAGGTTCGGGCCCAGGCGTTTGACGACTTCTACGCGGAGGCCCACGACCAAGGGGCCGTGGACCCGTGCACCGCGGCGAGCCTGCCGTTCCTGTTCGACATGGCCGACGACCCCGCCGCCGACCGGGCCGGGATCATCAGGCTGCTGCTCAGCATCGGACGTGAAGCCCTGGGCTGTGACCCCGACGGCATCTACTTCACTGCGTACGGCGTCGAGTCGACGGCTCACGTCGACATCGTCGCGGAGATGCCCGAACGGGCGGGCGCCTTCCTGCGGTACGCGGCGGACCCGGACCCGCTGGTGCGCCGCCCGGCGATCGAGGCCGTTGGCCTCTTCCTCGGTGACGGCGACCGCGCGGTGAGGACGCTGGCCCGCCGGCTGACGGCCGAGAACGGGTTCGTGGAGCGGCTGCTGGTCGTTCGAACGATGGCCGGACTCCCGGCCCGACTGCCGAGCACGCGGCCCGCTGTGACGGCCTGGCTCGATGCCCTGGCCGACGACGCCACGCACCCACCGATTGACACCCCCACCCGCCTCGCCGCCCTGACCCACCGGGCCCTTGCCGCCCCCGGCCGGATCGACGCCGACCTCGTGCCCCACGCGACCGCGCTGCTTCGGGAGATCACCCGGACACCGGCGGCCGTGGAGCTCTGCGACGGGTGCCGACGGTGCCGATCGACGTCCTACGTGCGCGGACGGGAGACCCCGCCCGGTCCACGCCCCGAACACCTCGCCGCCGCCTACTTCGACCCCCACCACCCCTGGGCGGAACACTCCCCGATCAGCAGCGTGCTGCGCACCCTGCACACGGCCCTGGGCGACCGGGCCGCAGATCGCGCCACCCTTCTGGCCGAGCAACTCACCAGCGCCGACACCGCCACCCGCTACGACGCGATCGAGATGGCCATGGACTTCCCCGGCCAGTTCCCCCGCGACCTGACGCTCCTCCTCCTCGACCTTCTCCCGGACCCCTACGCCGCCTCCCGCATCACCAACGGGCTCAGCCGATGGCCGGGCGGCGCGCTCACGATCGCACCCGAGGACACCATGACCGTCTGCGACGCCCTCGCCGACTACACGGCCGGCCAATGCGCCGCGCACGGCCCCGACGTGTGGGGCACGGGTAACCCCCTGATCCGCGACGCCTACCAAGAAGCGATCATGACCCTGGCCGATCACCGTGACCCCCGCGCGCTTCCCGATCTGATCACCGCCCTCGACACCCGCGTCGACGACTGGCGCGCTCTCTACGGTGTTGGTGGCTACCCGCAGGCCGCCCACCAACTCGTCCCTCTCCTTGCCGACGGCCTGCGGGACATCGATCCAGGCCGTCCGCACGCGCCCATCCCCGCCGACCTCTACCTGTCTTGCCTGGCCGAGCTGAAGGACCCCATCGCCATACCCGTGATCACCGACACCCTCACGTGGGCGATCCATCACGAGAGCTGGGGTGTCGTGGCCTCGGCCCTCGACACGCTCACGCGGTTCGGGCCCGCCGCATCATCGTCCCGCACCATCGTCCAGTCCCTGGCCGACAGGCCGGACGCAAGCGTGCGCACTGCGGCCCAGGTCGTTCTCGAAGCCATCACCGCACGGTAGAGCAGAACCCATCGAGCACCGGAGTTGTCCATCCGGGCAAGGCACCGCGCTCCGCCACAGCGGGTGTGACGAAGCAGGCTTGTTCGCAAGCCCCGGAGCGGGCATCACCAGTCGCGTACGGGCCTCATCCAGGCTCCCGTACGGCGACATCAGCTCATCCAGGACACACGCGTCGGAACGGACCTGGCCGGCCGCCTTCGGATTCACCGCACCAGATCACCGCCTCGAACAGCGGCCCCGCAGCAGATGACCACAACTGATCACTCCGCAGAGTAACCACAGAGCGAGATCAGCGACGTTTGCCAACAAGCGTTCTGATTTGCCAACTCAACTGCGTCGTCACATCCGGCCAGGAGGGAGACCTCTCCCCTCCTGAGCTCATCCTCTGTCCACAGGCCCGCGCTCCGAGACTCGCTCTTGAGGCCGTCGCGATCAGCGAGACAGCCCGAACGTGAGGATCCGTCATGCCCGAGACCACCGTTGCCGCACCGTTCCCCCGGTTCACCGCGCACACGGTGATGGCCGCTTTCAACTACATCCGGGCGGTAGAGGCTGAGGACACGGCAGCCGCAGCCGAGGTCACGACCCAGGAGCCGGAACTGCCCCAGATGCTCCTGCCTCTCGCGGAGCGCCTCATCATCCCCGTCACCCGCCAGATCTATTTCGAAACAATCGACCTGTGCGTGAGCACGTTGGCCTTGGACCAGCTCGGAGGCGCCTTGCTGGACACCTTGGCCTTCTGGGAGGGGCAGGCCGGCCCGCAGGTGACGGAGTTCCTCGCTCACGCGGTCGGTTCACCGAGCACATGCTCATCGAGGATGGCGAGAGCATCGCCGACACCCTGGAAGCCCTGAACACGATCGCCTTGCGTCCCCGCCGGCCAGGAGGGAATCCGCAGCTTTGACCCAGACAGCCCTCCTGGCCATGCGCTGCTTGAACAGTTCCGTAGTGCCAAGCCCGGCTTGATCAAAGCGCTGTTTCGAAGAAGGTAAGCACCCTTCACGCCGGCGAGGCGTCCCGTCAGGGACATGGTGGACTGTTGCTGATCCTGAGAGAGATCCGCCGGATCCGGCCGACAGCACGCACTGCATGATGGTCACATGAATGATTACGAGCTTCCGGCGGCGGTGGACACAGAAGCGCTGCTCTCCATGTCCCAAGGGCACCACGGACGCACCATACGTACTCTGGGCACTCAGGAGGCCGGTGGCCACCTGGTCAAGGCGTACTCCCTTGAGGCACCGGGCCGCACGGTGACGGAGCGGGACACCGCCGCGGCCCTGCGGATCGCCGCAGCGCACCTGGAACTCGGCCGCGCCCGCGGGTCGCTCGGGCTCGCCGTCCTGATCGTGCACGCGGGTGGCGACGGCGACTACATCCTGGTCCACACGTGGATCGAGGGACACATGTCCGACTTGGCGGTCTTCACCGGACCGGCCGGGCAGCCCGACCAACTCCGTCCGGGACGCGCCGGCCTCGCCCCCTGCGTCTGGGAAGCCGCCATCATTGCCCACGAACGAGACGCGTTCTCCCGACACATCCTCGACGGCAGCGCCACGATCACCAACCGGCTGGCAGCCTGGAACGACGACACCCTGACGGGTAGCTTCCGGTGACCGGCGCCCCGACCGTGCGGCACGCACGCCCCGGCGACCTGCCGCGGATCGTTGAACTGGCTGCCGAGCACGCCGCCTATGAACGTGCCGCCCCGCCCGCCCCCGACCTCGCGCAGCGGCTCGCAGCGCTGCTCTTCGAAATCCCGGCACCCCGGCTGCGCTGCCTGGTGGCGGAATTGCCCGGTGGAGAGGTCGTCGGCTACGCCACCTGCACGCCCGAACTCGAAACCTGGCAAGGTCGCGAATACCTCCACATGGACTGCCTATTCCTGAGATCCGGCAACCGAGGCTCAGGCCTCGGCGCGCTCTTCATGGAGGCCGTAACGGCCGAGGCACGGAACCTTGGCCTCGACGAGATCCAGTGGCAGACCCCCGCTTGGAACGACGGAGCGGTCCGCTTCTACGACCGTCTTGGCGCACACGCCAAGAAGAAGCTGCGCTACAGCCTGACGGTGCCAAGCTGAAGGACGCCGCTCTCCTGGCGAGGAGGTGATCATAAAGGCTCCTTGTCGCCGAATGGCTGTGGTCCTTGGGATGGAAGGTCCGTGAACAGCGGCATGCCAAGGTCGACGAGCTGGGGACGGCCGTCAGTAGGCGCGCGATTGAGGCTGGTGAGCTTGGCCATGGCGGCGTTGAGGCTGACCTGGAGTCCTTCGACCTCGCCGAGCCAGCCGTTGGCACGGGCCTCGGTGATGCGCTCACGGAGGTTGCGGATGATCTCGATGAGGCGAGGCCGCTGCTGCGGACCGAGCTGGAGCACAGGGCAACGGATGCAGGCTTCGCTGAACTAGCGATAGGCCGGGCGAACGGGCGGGAGGGAAGATCGTGATTCTCTCGGCTCGCCTCGGGGCCAGGAACTACTGTCGCGGGCATGGTCGAAGACGATGCCCTCAGTGCCACCCGCGAGGCTTACGACGCTGCTGCCCCCACCTACGCGCAGCTGTTCCGCGACTCGCTGCGTGACAGTCCCCTGGACCGCGCGATCTTGGGTGCCTTCGCCGAGGTCGTACGTGCGAGTGGGGACGGTCAGATCGCGGACCTGGGCTGTGGTCCTGGCCATATCACCGCCTATCTCGGCGAGCTGGGGCTGTCGGCGTTTGGCGTTGATGCCTCGCCTGCGATGATCAAGTTGGCTCGACAGGCATATCCGGGCCTGCGGTTCGACGTGGGCTCGATGGCCGCGTTGAACATCGCTGACGGCGTGCTGGGCGGCGTACTCTCACGCTGGTCCATCATCCACACTCCGCCGCAGGAACTCCCCGTCATCTTGGCGGAGTTCCACCGCGTGCTGGCACCTGGCGGCCACCTTCTGGTCGGCTTTTCGGCAAGTGACGATCCGTCGCACCTGACGCAGGTCTTCGATCACACAGTCGCGCCGGCCTATCGGTGGTGGCCTGATCACCTCGCCGCGATGCTGCGCAAGTCCGGGTTGGCCGAGGTGGCCCGGATGGTTCGCGAGCCTCAGCCCACCGACAGGCGGCAGTTCCAGGAGATTCAACTGCTCGCCCGTAAAGCCTAGGCAGGGGCTGTCTGACCGAACACATGAGCGCGCATCCAACCTGCCGGACGGGCATCCGTCAGGCTCCAGGCGTCGATTCATGATCAGGGCTCACCGCCGTTCGAGCTCCGCTTTGGCCGAACGAGGAGACTCCGAGGAACACCTTCGAAGACCTGCGCTCCTGGCGGGCATCGAGCTGGGCGATCTTCTCTTCTCCCCAGCAAGGCTGACCCGTAGCCCTTCGGCCTCGCCGAGCCGGCCTTCGCGTTCGGCCTCGGCGATGCGGGCGATCAGGTTGTCGCGGATGTCGGCAAGTCGTGTCCGTTGGGCCGGGTCCGGTCGAAGGAGTGAGCATGCCACAATCCGGTCGTAGGGCCCGCGCGGCGCCCAGCCGCCTGCGGCGTCCGTACAAACAACCGTGCGCGCGTACCCGGCCGCCTTCAGATTCTCCTCACCACGCGCAGCCAGCCGCGGGTCGAGTTCGAGGGTGGTGACGGCCTGGTCCCCGCAGACGGCGCACAGCAGCGCCGCGTTGAACCCCGTCCCGGTCCCCAGCTCCAGCACCCGCTCACAGGCCCTTTCCGGTGGGGGTTGAGCTCGGCGAGGAGCAGAGTCCGCAGCACCATCGAGGGCATCGACGCCGACGACGACGGCAGTCCATCGGTGAACTGCGTGACCAGCGGCGCGTCCGAGTACGCCGACGTCATCCACCCCTCGGGATCAGCAGCCCTCTCGCACGGGCGGTAGCCGCCCTCGCCGTCCCGCAGCCACAGCCGGTCCGGGAGGAACACATGCCGCGGCACGGCGCGCACCGCGGCCTCGTACGCGGGCGGCACAGGCCCGCCGAGCAGCGCGGTGACCTCAGCGATCAGCCGGTCCAGGTGCGCTTCGAGATACGCGTCACCGGTCGCGCGCGGCGGGGCCACCGGGGTTACTTCTTGTCGGGCGCGGGAGTCGGCTGCGATGGGGGCGGAGGCGGAATGGGCCGGTTCGGCTGATGCCGTCATTCTCAATCGGTGAACGGCGCTTCCCCACCACGACGTCGGCCATGGCTGCCTCCCCGGAGTCCACAGCCCACGGTAGAACCCCCGCCCGCCCAGCGGCAGGGCGCATCCACGTCCCGGAGCTCCACCAAATGCCGGACTGGGTCGACGACCTCGCCCACACCTACCTGCCGTACTCCCCCGACGCGCACGTCACCAACGGCGCCCGCGCGTACCGCCGCCGAGCCGGCAACTCTGGATCAGCGCTGCGATGCGCTGGCAAGACGCGACGTTGGGACGGCTCCGCGTCGACCGCCAGCTCGAACTGGGCCCGACCCGCTCCACCTTGCCGAGGTCTTCGGGCTCGACGAGAAGACCGCGATGCGCTACGAGGACTCCGCACGAGGGCGAGCTCAAACGGTCAGCGCATCACCTGGCGTAGTCGGCGAGTGAGGGCTCCAGCAGGCCGAAGGCGCTGTCCGCCTCCGCGGTGACGGTGGCGGAGATCCGGGCGTTGTCCTGGCCGACAAGGGTGAGTTCCTGGATGCGCTGGAACAGGGTGCGGTGCACGGCGCCGAGCAGAGCGGCGGCGGCGCGGGGGGTGATGTCGTCACGGGTTGCGCCGGTGGCTTCGATCAGGGCCTCGGCCAGCGCTGCCTCGCGCAGGTCATGCAGGTCGCGCAGGCGGGCGGAGAGGGTGGGGCTGTCGGCGATCATGCGGGCGAAGTCGGGGCCGGAGAACCCGGCGACCGGTTCGGCGGCCGTAGCCGCGTCGGTGAAGGCGCGGCGCAGCGCCGCCAGGGCCGACTCGTCGGCCTGACGATCGGTCACGGTGCGGGCCAGGGAAGCGATGAAGGCGTCCTGGTGGTCCAGGGCCAGGTCTTCCTTGCGCGGGAAGTAGTTGGTCACCGTCTTCTTGGCGACCCGTGCGGCGGCGGCGATCTCGGCGATGGTGGTCTGCTCGAAGCCCTGGGCGATGAACAGGCGGGTGGCGTGGTCGGAGATGAGCTGTCGGGTCTCCTGCTTCTTCGATTCCCGTAGGCCGGCAGGGGGTGCGGACGAGGTGTCGTCAGTAGTCATGAGGCAATCTTATACTCGTAGCATTTTTATGTTGACACCCTCGGGAGGGCTGGGCTAAAATTACGTTCGTCGTAAATTTTCTACGGGACGAAGAACGGGAGTGCCCATGCCCGAACCCTGCCTCACCTCTCTCCGCATCCCGGCCGTCGGCATCAGCCTGACGCCGGCCGAGCGTGACGGCCTCACCCCCGCACCGCCCCGCGGCGACCGGCGCCCGCCCGTCCAGACGCCCCCCGCACGCGCCCGACGGGTTTCCCCGCCGGTCCGCAATCTGCCGCGCCACTCCGGCTACTGACCCGCACCCACAACTCCCCCTCCCGGAAACCACTGAGGAGAAACACCTTGCAGATCACCGCCTCCACCGTCTCGCTCACCGTCGACAACGTCGCCGCCTCCCAGCAGTTCTTCACGACCCACCTGGGCTACACCGAACAGGCCGCCGCCGACGGCTTCGCCTCCCTGACCCGCCAGGACGCCGCGGTCGGCATCGTCCTGCTCGCCCGCGGCACCCAGGTCCTGCCGGCCGACCAGCGCGACCAGCACGCCTCCGGCCTGATCCTCGCCTTCACCACCACCGGCATCGAGGACGAGGAGAAGCGCCTGCACGCCGCGGGCGTGGACATCACCATGCCGCTGCGCGAAGAGCCCTGGGGCGAACGCCTCTTCCAGATCACCGACCCCAACGGGGTGATCGTCCAGTTCGTCGAGTGGGCCGCACCAGCCGCTCCCTGATCCCACGACTGATCTCACGACGCCGCCGTCATGCCCTGCCCCCGCACAGAGGAGACATCCCATAGGACGCCCGCTACCCCCTCGCCGGCCTCGCTGCGCTCCGACCCGCACGGTGCGCACGAAGACGTCATCGAACGACATCGACCGGCTCGGCCGAGAACAGGGGAACAGCGCCATGCGTACGTCACAACTCACACTCCACGACATCACCAAGCGATACGGCGACCACGTCGTACTCGACCAGGTGAGCCTCACCGTCAAGCCGGGTGAGAAGGTCGGTGTCATCGGTGACAACGGCTCCGGAAAGTCCACGCTGCTCAGACTCATCGCCCGGCAGGAGCGCTTCGAGAGCGGCGAGTTGACCGTGGCGGCGCCCGGCGGCACCGGATACCTGGCACAGACGCTGCACCTCCCGCCCGACGCCACCGTTCAGGACGCCGTCGACCTGGCCCTGGCCGACCTGCGCGCGCTCGAATCGCGAATGCGCCAGGCCGAAGCCGAGCTGGCGACGGCAGAGGAAACGGAGTCCGGCCCCGCCCATGCGGCCTACGCCGCGCTGATCGAGCAGTACGAGGCCCGGGGCGGTTACGAGGCGGACACCCGGGTGGGCATCGCGCTGCACGGGCTGGGGCTTCCGCACCTGGATCACGACAGGCGGCTGGGCGCCCTGTCCGGCGGTGAGCGGTCCCGCCTGGCGCTGGCCGCCACGCTGGCCTCGGCACCGGAGCTGCTGCTCCTGGACGAGCCGACGAACGACCTGGACGACCAGGCGGTCGGCTGGCTGGAAGCGCACCTGCGCGGCCACAGGGGAACGGTGGTCGCGGTGAGCCACGACCGGGTGTTCCTGGAACGCCTCACCACCACGATCCTGGAGGTCGGTTCCGGCACGGTGTCCCGCTACGGGAACGGCTACGACGGCTACCTCGCCGCGAAGGCGGCCGAGCGCCGACGACGGCTGCAGGAGTACGGGGACTGGTGTGCCGAGCTCGACCGCAACCGGCAGCTCGCCGAATCCAATGTGGCGCGGCTGGACGCCATTCCGCGCAAGATTCCGCTGAGCGTCTTCGGCCACGGCGGGTTCCGTGCGCGCGGACGCGGGCACGGCGCGATGGTCCGTATCCGCAACGCCAAGGAGCGGGTCGAGCGACTGACCGGCAACCCCGTGACACCTCCTCCCGAGCCCCTTGTCCTCACCGCACGCATCACCACGGGCCCCGCCACTGGGAGCACGGCCGCGGCGGCCCAGCTCACCGACGTCCACGTCGGCGAGCGGCTCCACATCCTGTCCCTGTCCGTCCGGCCCGGCGAGCGGCTGCTGGTGACCGGCCCCAACGGAGCCGGCAAGACCACCCTGATGCGCGTCCTGGCAGGAGAGCTCCGACCCGACGGCGGCTCGGTGAACGTCCTAGGGCGCGTGGGACATCTGCGCCAGGAGGAGACGCCGTGGCCGCCCGGGCTCACCGTCGCCCAGGCATTCGCGGCGGGACGGGGAGGCGACCCGGACGAGCACACCGGCACGCTGCTCGCGCTCGGCCTGTTCGGCCCGGCCGATCTGCGCTTGCGCGTGGGGGAACTCTCCTACGGACAGCGACGCCGGATCGAGCTGGCCCAGCTGGTGAGCGACCCGGTCGACCTGCTGCTCCTCGACGAGCCCACCAACCACCTCGCGCCCGCCCTCGTCGAGGAGCTGGAAGAGGCGCTGGCCGACTACCAGGGCGCCCTGGTAGTCGTCACCCACGACCGCCGGATGCGGTCCCGGTTCACCGGCTCGCACCTCGAGCTGCGCGACGGCCGCATCGCCGCGCGGCAGGCAGCGGCCTGACCCCCTGTGCGGCCGGGTCAGAGGATTCCCCGGCTCTGCGCGGCCATCGCGGACCGCCTCACCTTCGGCGGCAACCTCATCGACCGAAACACCATGCTCACAAACTCGTTGATGTCTCGCATGAGCTGTCAACGACGCCAGCCACCCTCCGTCACCACCGAAAGCGCGACAGAGCCGTTCGTTTTACAGACCCCTCGTGCGCACTTGAACGACAAGCTGAGCTGACCTGTGTCACGCGACCCCCTGGCCCACCTGTGATGCGCATGTTAGAAATCACAGAAGCCAGTGAGAAGGAGGGCAGATGTCCGCGAACCCAGAAGTACGGCGGATTCTCTGCGCCGGGGACCGGTTCATCGAAGCGTCCGCCCTGGCAGGGGCGGCCCGCGCCCGGTTCGACGGGGCGACCCTCGTCGAGCACTCGTCCGGGTGGCCCGACGAGCCGTTCGGCTCGGTGGCGGGCGTGCGTGAGGCGGCGGGCGACCCGGCGCAGCTGGCCAAGGCGGGCAGCGGTGTCGGCCTCATCCTGACCCACCTGGCCCCCATCACCGACGAGGTGCTCGCGGCGGCCGGTCCCGGCCTGCGGGCTGTCGGGGTGACCCGGGGCGGACCGGTGAACGTGGACCTGGCGGCGGCCACCCGCCGCGGGGTGCCCGTCGCCCACCTGCCGGGCCGCAACCTCGGCGCGGTGGCCGAGTTCGTCATCGGCGCGATGATCTCGGTGACGCGGAACATCGGCGCCGCGTCACGGGGCATGGCCCGGGGACGGTGGGACGGCACGTACTTCCGCTACGGCAAGTGCGGTCCTGAGCTGCGGGCCGCGACGGTCGGTCTCGTCGGGTTCGGAGCTGTCGGCATGCGGGTCGCGGAGCTGCTGCGGGCCTTCGGGTCGACCGTCGTCGCCCACGACCCCTACGCCGACCCGGACAAGGCCCGGGAGCTCGGCGTCCGGCTGGTGGAGCTGCCCGAGCTGCTGGGGATATGCGACATCGTCAGCGTGCACGCCCGGCTCACCGACTCCACCCGCGGCATGTTCGGCGCCGAGGCGTTCTCCGCCATGAAGCCGGGCGCCTGCTTCGTCAACACCGCCCGCGGCGAACTGGTGGACGAGGCCGCGCTGACCGAGGCGCTGGCCGACGGCCGGATCCGCGCCGCCGCGCTGGATGTTTTCCACCCCGAGCCACCCGCCCCGGACCACCCGCTGCTGGCACGCGACGATGTGCTGGCCACCCCGCATCTCGCCGGGGCGAGCCGACAGGTGGCACAGGACAGCGCACGGCGGATCGTTGACGCGGTCGCCGATTTCCTGCGCACCGGCCGGCTGGAGTTCTGCGCCAATCCGCAGGTACTGGCGCCGTCGTCGCGCTGAGCCCGCGTACGGCCCAACAGGGTGCGGTACGAGGTCAGCGCACACGCTCGCCGGTGTCGGGGTCGAAGAGGTGGATCCGGCCGGGCGGGGCCGAGATCCGTACCGTGGAGCCCCGCGGCAGCGCCAGGTTCCCCGGTGTCTGGGCGACCACATGGCCGTCGACGCCGTCCACTGCCACCGTCGCCAGGGCGAACTCCTGCAGATCCTCGAAGACCGCGACCTGGCCCTCGACGGCCGGCTGGTCGGTCGGGGTGTCGTACCGGCAGTCCTGCGGCCGGATCCCGACGACGACGGGCCGGCCGTGCTCGGGGGTGCGGGCCGCCGTCCGCAGGGTGGACGAGCGTCCGACCCGTACGGACACCGCGTCCACCTCGTCGTCCCGTCGCTCCACGACGCCCTCGACAAAGTTGATCTTGGGCTCGCCGACGAAGTCCGCCACGAACACGTTCCGCGGATCGTCGTAGACCTCGTCCGGAGTGCCGAACTGCTGGATGACACCCCCGTCCATGACCGCGATCCGGTCCGCCAGGCTGAGCGCTTCCAGCTGATCGTGTGTGACCACAATCGTGGTGTAGCCGAACTCGCGCTGCAGCAGCTTCAGTTCGCGGCGGACACGCTGGCGGTGCGAGGCGTCCAGGTGGGACAGCGGCTCATCCAGCAGCAGTACCGGCGGATTGCGGATCAGCGCCCGGGCCAGCGCCACCCGCTGCTTCTGCCCGCTGGACAGCCCGGCCGGCCGCAGCGGCAGCAGCTCGGTCATCTCCAGCCGCTCCGCGAGCGCGTCCACCCGGCGCGGCGAGTCCTTCACCCCGCGCGCCCGCAACCCATAGGCGAGGTTCTCGCGGACGGTGAGCGGTGGGTAAAGGGCGTAACTCTCGAATCCCACGCCGACGTTCCGTTTGCCGGGCGGCAGGTGCGGCACCGACTGCTCGCCGATGCGGATGTCCCCGGAGGTGACGGTCTCCAGTCCGGCGATCATCCGCAGGGTGGTGGTCTTCCCGCAGCCGGACGGCCCGAGAAGGGCGACGAGTTCACCCGGCTCGATGCCGAGGTTGATGCCCCGTACCGCCTCGAACGGCTCGCGTCCGCGAGCCTTATAGGTCTTGCGCAGCTCCTCCAGGACGAGGCTCTTCGCGTTCATGATCGGCTCTCCTGCGCGGGCTGCGGACGGTCGGTCTGGGCGGTACCCAGTCGGGTGGTCTCGTCGCCGGACTGACCGGATCCACCGGACCCACCGGACCCGCGGCCTGCGAAGACATGGACCAGAGAGAGCGGGATGGAGAGCCGTACGGATTCCCCTTCCGCCGCCGCCCGGTCGCTGGACGACACGACGATCAGGTCGGCGCCGCCGATATCGACGCTGAGTTCGACGAGCCGGCCGAGGCGCTCCACCAGCCGAACCCTGCCCGGGACGACAAGTCTGCCGCCCTCCGCGTCCGGCCCGGCTCCCTGACCGTCCCCGGCGAGCTCCAGGTCGCGGGGGCGCAGGCCGAGCCGGACCGAGGTGCCCGGCACCAGGCCGGACGCGGGGGCCGGTACGGTCAGGTTTCCACCCGCCGCGACGATCCGCCCGTCCACGACCTCGCCGTCGAGCAGGTTGATCTCCGGCTGGCCCAGCGCCCTGGCCACAAAAGTGTCGACCGGCTGTGACCAGAGCTCCTTCGGCGTGCCGATCTGGACCAGCTCGCCCGCGCGCAGTACCCCGATCCGGTCGCCGAGCGCCAGTGCCTCCTGGTAGTCGTGCGTGACATAGAAGGTGGTGGTGCTGGACAGCTCCCCGAGGCTCTTGAGCTCGGCGCGCATCGCGGCCCGCAGTTTGGCGTCGAGGTGCGACAGCGGCTCGTCCAGCAGATATACATCAGCGGGGCGCACCAGGACCCGGCCCAGCGCGACGCGCTGGCGCTGACCGTTGGACAGCTCACGGGGGAAGCGCCGCAGCAGGGCGTTGATGCCGAGCGTGGTCGTCACCACGTCGATGCGCTGCTTGCGCTCCTCCTCGGTGTACGTCCCGGTCCGCCCGGAGCGCAGCGGAGAGGCGAGGTTGTCGAATACCGTCTTCTGCGGGTAGAGGGCGTAACTCTCGAAGGCCATCGCCACATTGCGGTGGTACGGCTCGACCTGCGTCATATCGGTGCCGCCGATGGTGACGCGGCCCGCGTCGATCTCCTGGAGACCCGCGATGCTCTTCAGCGTCGTTGTCTTGCCCGCCCCCGATGGGCCCAGGAGTACGAAGAACTCGCCGTCCGCGAGGGCCAGGCTGAGCTCGCGCAGTGCCCGGACCTTGCCGTAGGTCTTGCTGACCTTCTCCAACTCGACCGTCGCCATCAGGACTTCACCGCTCCGAAGGACAGCCCGCGGACCAGATAGCGCTGGATGGTCAACGCGAGGACGAGGGGTGGCAGTGCGGCGATGAGGGCCGCTGCGGCCGTGAGGTTGTAGAACGCCTGGCCGCCACCGCCGAGGAATCTGGTCACCGCGACGGTGGCGGTGGTGGCGTTGCTGTCGGTGAGGATCAGCGGGAAGACATAGTTGTTCCAGGCGAAGATGAAGGCGAGCAGCGCGGACGCGGCGACGCCGGGGCGTACCAGCGGAAGCGCCACGGTGAGGAAGGCGCGGGTGCGGGTGTACCCGTCGAGCAGCGCGGCCTGTTCGAGTTCCGGCGGCAGATCCTGGAAGTACGAGCGCAGAATCCACACCACCAGCGGCATCGTCACCAGTTGCAGCACCCAGATCATGCCGACCGTGCTGTCGAAGAGCCCGATCTGGTGGTAGATGACGAACAGCGGGACGATGACCATCAGTTCCGGCGCGAAGCGGAAGGACAACATCTGGAACATCAGGTCGTCCGAGCCGCGGAACTTCCAGCGCCCGGCGGCGTACGCGGCGGGGATGCCGATCACCAGCGACACGATGACCGCGCCGCCCGAGGCGAGCACGCTGTTCAGCAGTGCGCCCTGAAAGTCGACGCTGGTCAGGGCGGTGCCTTTGTCGCCGAGGACGGTGGAGTAGTTGCTCAGGGTGGGAGAGAACGAGAAGTACGTTGTCGTCTGGTCGGAATCGCTCTTCAGGGAGAGCAGCAGCATCCAGACGATGGGGAAGAGCGAGAAGACGAACCAGAAGACGATGAGCAGGTCGGCGGCGACGCCGCCGGGGGTGATCCGCCTCCGGCCGGGAGTACGTGGAGTACGTGCGGTACGTGGAGTACGTGGAGTACGTGCTTCAGCAGCCATCAGCTGTCCTCCGCCCCCGCGGCACGCCGCTGGGCTTTTCCTAGCACGCTCACCAGGAAGCGCGCGGTGATGAAGACGATGATCCACAACAGGAACATGTAGGTGCTGCCCCGCGAGTAGTTGAAGTGGATGATCGAGTCCTCGTAGGCGTTCACTTGCAGCGTGGTGGTGGTGTTGCCGGGCCCGCCCGCGGTGAGTACGTAGATGGTGTCGAAGATCTTCAGGCAGTCCATCAGCCGGAAGATGACGGCGACCAGGATGTAGGGCCACATCATGGGCAGCATCAGCCGCCGGAACATATAGAACCAGCCGGCGCCGTCGACCTCGGACGCCTCGAACGGCTCCTTCGGCAGGGACCGGATGCCGGCCAGCACCAGGATCGCCACGAAGGGTGTGTAGATCCAGACGTCGACCAGGACCGCGGAGTAGAGGGCATTCTTCTCGCTCAGCCAGTCGAAGGTGTGCCCGAGCCCCAGGATGTGGTTCAGCACGCCGAATGACGGATTGAACATCAGCTTCCACATGGTTGCCGCGATCACCGGCGCGATCATGAGCGGAAGGATCAGCACCTTCTCGGAGATCCGCCCGACGCTGCTGGAACGATTGAGCAGCAGGGCCACACCGATGCCCAGCACCGTTTCGATGGCCGTCGCCGCCAGCGCGTACTCCAGCGTGACGCGCACGCTGTGCCAGAGATCGGCGTCGCCCAGGACCTCGCGGAAGTTGCGCAGGCCTACGAAGACCGGGTTCGGCGTATTCGCGGTGTAGTTCAGGAAGGCGTAGTACGCCCCCAGGAAGAAGGGGTAGAGGATGCCGATGACGATCGCGAGGGCGGGGACGGACAACAGATAGGGCCGCAGTCGGCGTCGCCACCTCGGGACGGGGCGCGGTGTGGTGCCGTCCCCCTTCCCCGGGGTGGTGAGCCGCTCAGGTGACTGCCGACCGGGCGCGGTCGTCGTCATCGGCTCGTCTCCTTCACTCTGGACGGGCTGTCACTCAGGACGGGCTATGCGTTGACCTTGGGACCGACGGTCCTGGCCAGCGCGTCGAGCGTCGATTTGGGGTTCTGACCGGCGTAGATGTTCTGCAGGGCGACAGCCCATTCCTCGGTGGTCTCGAAGAACGACTTCTGTGGCGTGAACTGGATCTTCGTGGAGTCGATGACTTTCTCGAAGGTTTCCAGGTAGCCGGGGAACGTGCCGAGCGTCTGCTTGAAGGTGCCGTCGAACACCGACTTGCGTACCGGGTCGGCGAAGGAGGCGTTCTTGGCGGCCAGGTTCATCGCCTGCTTGCCGGTGGCCCACTGGATGAACAGCCAGGCGGCCAGCTTCTTCTTCGACTTCGCGTTCATGGCCAGGGACCAGGTCCACAGGTTGGTCGCGTAGCTGCCGTCGGGTCCGGCCGGTCCCGGGTGCCAGCCCAGGTGGCCGGCCTGCTTGCTGGCCCCCGGCTTGTTCTTGGGGTAAGTGGCGCTGTCCGCGTCGTAGACCATCGCCGCGACGCCGTCGCCGAGATCCTGGGTGCAGTTGGGGTACTCGTACGTCGTCCATGACGTCGGTCCGGCCTTCTTGGCCATCTCGACCCACTTGCCGGTGAACTCCACGGCCTTCGGGGAGTTCATCGCGGGCACCAGCTTTCCGCCCTCCGTGACGTAGTCCTTGCCTCCCTCGCGGGTGAACTGGGTCATGAACCCGGGGTGGATCGTGGCCCACGACTTGGAGCCGCGGAAGGCTATGCCGTACCTGTTGGCCGAGCGGTCGGTGAGGTCCGTGGCGAGCTGGATGAGGTTGTCGAAGGTCTCTGCGGGCCTGATGCCCCTCTTGTCGAAGAGCGTCTTGTTGTAGGCGATGACGTTGGTCTCGAAGCCCCACGGAATCGCGTACTGGCCGCCGCTGCCCAGCGGGCTGCCGATCTTGAAGTCCCACCGGGTCGAGGTGCGCAGGCCCTCGTAGATGTCCTCGAAGTCGTACTCCGCGTTGGTGGCCGCGGAGTTCTTCAGCCAGGGGGTCAGGTCCTCCATCCAGCCGGGCGGGCCGTACTGCCAGATGAAGTAGGCGCCGGTCATGAACACGTCGTGGGTGCCGCTGCCGCCGGCGAGTTCGGTGTTGAGCTTGGTGAAGTAGTCCGCCTCGGCGACGAGCTCGGGCACCACTTTGATGCCGGTGAGCGCCGTGAACTCCTTCAGCAGCGGACGGAACGCCATCTGGTACGGGTGCGGCGTCTGGAGGATCCTGATCGTGGTGCCCTTGGCTTTCTTCCAGTCGAAGGAACCCTTCACCTCCTCGGCGCCGTTGCCGGCCTTCTCGCCGCCGCCCACGCCGCAGGCGGAGAGCAGCGGTACGGACGCGAGTGCGGCGCCACCCAGCCCGAGCATCTTGAGCAGGTCGCGCCTGCGCAGGTCCTCCTGGATGCGGGCCTTGCTTCTTTCTGTCATGCCATCCTCCGATGACGTGCCGCCGGCGGGACCGCCGGGCAGCGGTTCTAGGGCGATACGGCGGGGACGCCGCCCAGGGCGAGAGGGATGTTGAAGGCGAGCAGCGAGGCGGTGCCGATGCCGCCCGGGGGCAGGGACACTTCAGTGAGGGCGCAATTGCGCAGCCGAGGGAAGACGGTCCGGTAGGACCTGAGGTCGATGCCCATCAGCCGGCACAGCGACAGCCGGACAATCGTGTTGTGCGCGACGACGAGAACCGTCCGGCCGGGGTGTGCGGCGGCGATGTCGCGCAGTGCCGCGGTGGCCCGGTCGGCCGCCTCGGCAGGAGGCTCCCCCTGCGGGAAGTGGTGGGTCACCGGGTCCGCGAGGAACCGGGCGACCATGTCGGGGTCGGCGGAGCGGAGTTCGGCGATGGTCCGGCCCTCGGCCACGCCGAAGTCGATCTCGCGGAGTGCGTCCTCGACGGCCGGTGTCAGGCCGGTCGCACGGGCGCTGGGCCAGGCCGTTTCCAGCGCGCGCGGCACCGGTGAGCAGACTATGCGGTCGAGTCGTGCCGTACGCGCCCATTCGGCGAGGCGCGCGGCCTGGGCGACGCCGTGCGGGGTGAGGCCGATGTCGGACACGCCCGCGTAGCGGTTCTCCGCGTGCCAGACCGTCTGACCGTGCCGTGCCAGCACGAGCAGGGTGCGGGGTTCTTTGCCGGTTATCGGTCCGTGGCCGGTCATGGGTCACCCGCCTTCGTGGCGTGGTGCGCTGCCACGAGCCACCGCGCGTCCAGCCAGCCCCGGTCTACCAGCCGGGTACGGAAGCGGTCGTACGCGTCCTCGAAACGCGCGCCCCGTTCGTTGTCCGGTTCAAGGACCTGCTTGACGCGCACCATCGACTCCGCGGTGCGCGCCAGCCGTCCGGGCGGGGCCGCGGCCAGCACCGCCATGCCCAGCGCGGCTTCGACCATGGACGGCAACAGCGCGGGGCGGCCCAGGACATCGGCGCGCAGCTGGTTCCAGTAATGGTTGCGGGTGGCCCCGCCGGAGAAGGTCATTGGCCCGGTGGTGTCGGCGCCGAGGCCGCCCAGCACGTCGTACGCGAGCCGCTCCAGAAAGGCGATGCCCTGCAGGACACCCGCGAAACGCACCACCGGATCATCACTCACGCCTTCGCGGAAGCCGGTGGCCTCGGCAGCCAGGAAGGGGAAGCGTTCCCCGGTGCCGGTCAGTGGGTACGTCACCCCGGGCGCGGGTTCCGGGTCCCGGGCGGCGGCGCACCGGGTCAGATCGTCGAGGTCGGCACCGGCGAATTCACGGGCGATGACGCCCGCGCCCGTGCTGGACGCGCCGCCCGGAAGCCAGCCGCCGTCCGGGTTGCGGTGGCAGTAGACCACCCCGGAGGGGTCCTTCAGCAGTTCCGCGGTGCAGCCCTTGACGACCAGCGTCGTCCCCAGAGCGCTTGTCCAGGCCCCGGGAGTCAGCGCGCGGGCGGAGATCTGCGCGGCGCAGCCATCGGTCATGCCCGCCTTGACCGGCGTGCCCTCGGGGATGCCCGTCTGTGCCGCGGCGCCCTGGGACACCGTTCCCAGCACGGTGCCCGGCGCCACCACGGACGGCAGGACCCCGGCGGGCACCCGCAGTGCGGCGAGCACCTCCTGGGGCCAGGTCAGCCGTACGAGGTCGTAGCCGGTCTTGAGGGCATGGCTGGTGTCGGTGGCCACCGTGTGACCGGTGAGCCGGGCGGCGAGGTGGTCGGCCTGGTGCACCACGGTGTCGCCGTCGCCCACGGCTCCCTGATCGAGCAGCCAGCAGACCTTCGGCAGCGCCCACGTCCGCTGGATGCGATAGCCAAGGGACGACCAGACCTGCTCGCCCGCCTCCTGGACCCGCCGCGCCTGGACGGCGGCCCGGCCGTCGTCGTACATCAGCGCCGGGCCCCGCGCCGCGCCGGCGCGATCCTGTACGAGGACGGTGCCGGAGGTCGAGTCGATCGCCAGAGCGCCCAGCGGGCGCCCGCGTCGCCCGCCCAGCGACGCGGTGGCCGCGCGGGTGGCCGCGCACAGGGCCGACCACCACAGGCGCGGGTCCTGCTCATGGTGGACGCCGGACCGCTGGACGGCGCGGGAGAGCGGCGCGCTGCCCCGGCCGAGGAGCACACCGAAGGAATCGACCACCACAGCGCGCGCCCCCTGCGTGCCCACGTCGATGCCCAGCCAGGCGGTGTCCGCGGGCTGAGCGGCTCCGGTGGTGACGGTCACGGTGCTCCCTCACTGGTCATACGTCCGGTGAATGGCATGATTTATCGTCATTGCGGCGTGGTGCGGCGCCGTCACGTTAGAACCGGTTTAATTCTCAGGTCAAGGCGTGTACTTCACATTTCTTGCTGAGCTTGTCGCGTCCATGTCATCCCGTTCGGAGCTTGTGAGTGTTCCCGGCAGGTCGCGGCCATGTTGGATTGCCTGCCTCTTAACATCAGAAGACGATTACTTCACACACACCCTTGACGTCTTCGTCCGAGTGGCAGTTCCATAGGCCTCCACACGGCCGGGTTGCGATCGACCGCCCCGGTCCCACGTGCCCAGGAGGTGGAACTGTGCCCACCGAGCAGGACCTCGATCCGGATTCGGCGAAACCGGCCCGCCCCGCACAGCGCCAGGAGTTGATCGCCGACACGGTCCTTTCCCAGGGCGCGGCTTCCGCCCAGGAGCTGGCCGAACGCTTCGGCGTCAGCGTCATGACCGTCCACCGGGACCTGGACGAACTGGAACGCCAAGGGGTTCTGCGCAAGTCGCGGGGGATGGCCACCGCACAGCCGTCCGGGGTCTTCGAATCCAACGTCGCCTACCGCCTGAAGGCCAATCTGTCCGAGAAACGGGCGATCGCCCAACACGCCGCCAAGTACGTCGAGCCGGGGATGTCGGTGCTCCTGGACGACTCCACGACGGCCCTGGAAATGGTCCCGTTCCTCGCGGAACTGACGCCACTGCAGGTCGCGACGAACTACCTCGGCGCTCTCAACCAGCTCGCCAAGGTCAAGGGCGTCGGCCTGATGGCGCTCGGCGGCGACTACGACACCCAGCACGACTCCTTCCTGGGCGTGATGTGCGTCGAGGCGGTCCAGTCCATCCGCGTCGACGCGGCGTTCGTCTCCACCTCCGCGGTGTCCGGTGGCCTCGCCTACCACCAGGAGCAGCGGATCGTGTCCCTGAAGCGGGCGATGCTGGCCGTGGCCACTCGCCGGTACCTCCTGCTCGACCACACCAAGCTGGGCCGCGTGGCGCTGCACCGCCTCGTACCGCTGTCCGACTTCGACCTGGTGATCGTGGACGCGGACACTCCCGAGCAGACCCTCGCCGAACTGGACCAGCACAACGTCCGAACAGAGGTGGCGGCCTATGGCTGAGGCACCCTCACACGACAGCTACCACGGCGTGATCTTCGATCTCGACGGGGTCATCGTCGACACCGAGCACCTGTGGGAGGAGAGCTGGGCAGCGTACTGCGCCGGCCACGGCACGGCGTGGACCCGCGAGGACACCGCCACCGTGCAGGGCATGAGCGCACCGGAGTGGGCGGCCCATATCGCGGCGCTGCTGGGCGACCCGCACAGCGCCGACCAGGTGAACGGCGCCTGTGTCGGCTATGTCGTGAACGCCGTCGCGGCCGGGCGCGGCCCGCTGATGACGGGCGCCCGCGAACTCGTCCTGGCGGTGAGCGATCTCGTCCCGGTGGCGGTCGCCTCCTCCGCGGCCCGGCGCGTCATCGACGCCGTACTTACCCATCACGGACTCGCCGAGGTCTTGGCGACGACCGTCTCCAGCGAGGAAGTGCCCCACGGCAAACCCAGCCCTGACGTCTACGCCGAAGCGGCCCGCCGGATCGGTGTGGCGGCGGGCCGGGCCGTTGCGGTGGAGGACTCCGGCAACGGGGTCCGCGCCGCGCACGCGGCCGGGCTGCACGTCGTGGCCATCCCCAACCGGGTCTATCCGCCCTCCCCCGCCGCCCTCGGGCTCGCCGACCACATCGCCGCCGACCACGCCGCCGCCCGCGCCTGCGTGCTGGGGCACATCGTCACGGGAGGGGCGCGATGACCGCGGTCCACAACGAACCGGCCTCCTTCAAGGACGACATGCTCGAAGGCTTCGTCCACGCCTACGACCGGTATGTCCAGCGCGTTCCCGGCGCCTCGGGTGTGATGCGGCGCGGCGGCCCGCTGCCGGGAAAGGTCAGCGTCGTGATCGGCGGCGGCAGCGGCCACTACCCGGCGTTCGGCGGGATCGTCGGACCCGGCTTCGCCGACGGAGCCGTCATCGGTGACGTGTTCACCTCGCCCTCGGCGGAGCAGGTCTACCGGGTCGGCAAGGCGTTGGACGGCGGCTCCGGCATTGTGTTCAGCTTCGGCAACTACGCGGGCGACGTCATGAACTTCGGCGCCGCGCAGGAGCGGCTGCGCGGCGACGGCATCGACGTGCGCACCGTGCTCGTCACCGACGACATCGCCTCGGCCGCCGCCGACGACGCGCCCAAGCGCCGGGGCATCGCCGGGGACTTCAGCGTCTTCAAGGTCGCCGGAGCCGCCGCCGAGCGCGGCGACTCTCTCGACGAGGTGGAGCGCCTGGCACGGAAGACGAACGCGGCGACCGCCACCATGGGCGTCGCCTTCGGCGGCTGCACCCTGCCGGGCGGCGGCGAACCGCTCTTCACCGTCGCGCCCGACCGGATGGAACTCGGCCTGGGCATCCACGGCGAGCCGGGCATCCGGTCGCTGGACCGCCTCCCAGCCCGCGAACTGGCCGCGGTGCTGGTCGAGCCGGTGCTCGCCGAGCGCCCCGGGGCGACGGCGGGCCGGGCCGCGGTGCTGCTCAACGGTCTGGGCTCCACCAAGTACGAGGAGCTCTTCGTGCTCTGGAAGGACATCGCGCCCGCGCTGCGGGAGGCCGGAGTCGTGCCTGTGCTGCCCGAGGTCGGCGAGCTGGTGACCAGTCTGGACATGCGGGGCTGTTCACTGACCGTCACCTGGCTGGACGAGGAGCTGGAGGCGCTCTGGTCCGCGCCCGCGGACACCCCGGCCTTCCGCCGGACGGGCCCCGCGGTCCTGCCGGGGGCGGGCGGTTCGGCGCGGACCGCGACGCCCGTCCGGTCGAGCGCTTTTGTCCGGCAGACCACGCCCGGCGCGCCGACCGTACTCACCCTGGCCGAAGCCGCGCAGAGTGCGCCGCAGCGGCCCACGGCGAGCGCGCCGTCGCGGCGCGGTGCGGCCACCGCCCGCGAGGCGCTGTCCGCGATGCTTCAGGCGGTCCTGCGCGAGGAGAGCGAACTGGGCCGCCTCGACGCGGTGGCGGGGGACGGCGATCACGGTTCGGGGATGGTACGGGGCCTGCGCGCCGCGACCGAAGCCTCCGGGGCGGCCGAGGCCGCCGACGCGGGCCTGCGCACCGTGCTCCGCACGGCCGCCGCGGCCTGGGCAGACCGGGCCGGCGGAACCAGCGGCGCGCTGTGGGGAGCGCTGCTCGACGCGCTCGCCGACGCGCTCGGCGACACCGCCGTCCCCACGCCGGCCCGGGTCGCGGCCGGACTGCGCGCCGGGGCCGACGCCATCGGCCGGCTGGGCGGCGCGCGGCTCGGGGACAAGACGATGCTCGACGCGCTCGTCCCCTTCTGCGTGACGTTCACCGCCGCCGTGGCGGACGGGCGGGAACTCCCCATCGCGTGGGCGGAGGCGGCTCCGGTCGCGACCACCGCCGCCGCCGACACCGCGCACCTCATCCCCAAGGTCGGGCGCGCCCGGCCGCTCGCCGAGCGCAGCCTCGGTACGCCGGACCCGGGTGCGGTCTCGATGGCTCTCTGTCTCAACGCGGTGACCGACGTGGTCGCGCGTAGGTGCGTGACCGTACCGGCAGTTGAAGTCGAAGGTGACGAAGTATGAGCGAGAACCCACGATGGAGGCTGGTGGTCGGTTCCGACGACGCCGGCCTGGCCTACAAGGATCTGATCGCGGCGGACCTGCGGGCCGACCCGCGCGTCGAGACGGTCATCGACATAGGCGTCAGCCAGGGCGACGCGGACACGTCGACGTCCTATCCATGGATCGGCATGGCCGCGGCCCAGAAGATCGTGGCCGGGGAGGCCGACCGGGCGGTGCTGGTGTGCGGCACGGGCATCGGTATGGCGATCAGCGCCAACAAGGTCAGGGGGGTCAGGGCCACCACCGCGCACGACAGTTACAGCGCGGAGCGGTCGGTGCTCTCCAACGACTGCCAGATTCTCACGCTGGGCCAGCGGGTGGTGGGGCCGGAACTCGCCAGGCGCCTGGTGCGCGAGTGGCTCGGTTACGTCTTCGACCCGGCTTCGCCGTCCCACGCCAAGGTGGCGCTCATCGAGACCATGGAGAACACCGAGACCGCAGAGGGCACAGAGGTCATAGAGGGCACAGGGGGCACAGGGGGCACAGGGGGCACGGGGGGCACTCGGCGCACGGAGCACACCGGGAGCTCGGCGGGGAGGAACACGTGACCGCCGCACCCACCTACCTCGGCGTGGACGTCGGGACCTCCATGGTCAAGGGGGCGCTCTTCGACCCGGCGGGCGAGGTCGTCGCGACAGCGGCGCGGCCCGTCCCGCTGAGCCACCCCGCGCCCGGCCGCGTCGAGCAGGACGCCGACGCGGTCGTACAAGCCGCCGCCGAGGTGCTCGGTTCGGTGGCCGGCTCGGCGCGGCAGCGGACGGGAGCCGCCCCCGAGGTCGTCGCGGTAACCGGTCAGGGCGACGGCTGCTGGCTCGTCGACGGCCAGGGCCGCCCGGTGCGCCCCGCGGTGTCGTGGATGGACGGGCGCGCCGACGTGCTGCTGGACGCGTGGTCCCGCGACGGCGTCAGCGAGGCCGTCTTCCGGATCAACGGCAACATGCTCTTCCCCGGCGCGCAGGCCCCCATCCTGCGCTGGCTCGACCAGCACGAGCCCGGCACCCTGGACCGGGCCACGACTGCGGCGTACTGCAAGGACGTGGTCGTCCAGCGCCTGACCGGGCTCCGGGCCACCGACACCTCCGACGCCTCACTGCCGTTCGGCGACGGTGCCGGCGGCTACTCGCAGGACGTACTGGAACTGTGCGGGCTCGCACACCGCTCCGGCCTGCTGCCGCCCGTCGTCCAGCCGCTCCCCTACGCCCCGGTGACCGAACAGGCCGCGCGGAGCACCGGACTCGCCCCCGGCACCATCGTCGTCACCGCCCCGTTCGACCTTCCATCCTGCGCCGTCGGCGGCGGGGTCACCACCGTCGGCGACGGGCTGCTCATCCTCGGCACCACCCTCGCCTGTCAAGTGCTGGTCGACGCACCGGACCTGGCCGGGGAACCGGCCGGCATGCACCTGGCCACGCCCGCCCCCGGCCGCTGGCTGCGCGCCATGCCCGCCATGTCGGGCTGCGCCTCGCTGGACTGGACGCTGAGCGTGCTGGGCCTGACGCACGACGCGCTGGATTCCACCCTGGCCGCGAGCGTGCCGGGGGCCGGTGGCGTACAGGTGCTGCCGTACCTCGCACCCTCAGGCGAGCGCGCCCCGTTCGTCGACCCGGCCGCGCGCGGCCAGTACACCGGCCTGCAACTCACCACGACCCGCGAGGACTTGGTGCGGGCCATGTGCGAGGGACTCGCCCACGCCGCCCGGCACTGCTTCGAGGCCGCGGGCCTGACCGGCCGGCTCATGGTCTGCGGCGGCGGTACGCGCTCGCGCGCCTGGCTGCAGATCTTCGCCGATGTGCTGAACCGCCCGCTTCATGTGGTGCGCGGCGGCGAGGCCGGTGCCCGGGGCGCGGTGCTCGCGGCGCTGGAGGTGACCGGCCGGTCCCCCGACGTTCCGGCGTGGACCAGGCCGGACACGGTGGTCGAGCCGGACCCGGCGCGCAAGGCGGTCCACGAGGAGGGGTACGGCCGGTACCTCGAACGAGTGCGGGCCGCCCGCGCCTTCGGGGTGACGGCATGAACGCGCGGGGCGCCGCCGCGGCAATGCCCGGCCTCGTCCGGCCGGAGCCGGACCGGGCCGCCTCCGCGTTGAACCGCGGTCAGCGCGATCGCGCGCTGACCCGTATGCGCGAGCAGGAGTTCGACATCGCCGTCGTGGGCGGTGGGGTGACCGGCTGCGGGATCGCCCTGGACGCTGCCTCTCGCGGCCTGAGCGTGGCGCTGGTCGAGATGCACGACTACGCGGCAGGCACCTCCAGCCGGTCCGGCAAGCTCATCCACGGTGGCTTGCGCTACCTGGAACAGCTTGAATTCCGGCTGGTCCGGGAGTCGCTGCGGGAGCGCGCCTTGATGCTGCACCGGCTCTGCCCCCACCTGGTGCGGCCGGTGCGGTTCCTGTATCCGCTGGAGCACCGGATCTGGGAACGGGCGTACGTCGGTGCCGGGCTGTTGCTCTACGACACACTGGGCGGGGCAGGCGCCGTCCCCCGGCACCGGCACCTGTCACGGCGCGACGCACTGCGCCTCGCCCCGGCGCTCAGGTCCGACCGGCTCACCGGAGCCGTCACCTTCTACGACGCCGCGTTCGACGACGCGCGGCACACCATGGAGCTGGCCCGCACGGCCGCCGCCTGCGGCGCCGAGGTGGCCACCGCCGCCAAGGCGGTCGGTTTCCTACGAGAAGGTGAGCGGGTCTCGGGCGCACGGGTGCGCGATCTGGAGACCGGTGCCGAATTCGACCTCCGCGCCCGGCATGTGGTCAACGCCGCCGGAGTCTGGACCGGCGAGGTCCAGGGCATGGCCGGCGGTCGCAGCACCTTCTCCGTGCGGGCCTCGAAGGGCGTCCACATCCTGGTGCCGCGCGAGCGCATCCGGTCCGAGGCGGCCATCCTGGTCCGCGCGGAGGACAGCGTCGTCTTCGTCCGGCCCTGGGGACGGCAGTGGCTCATCGGCACCACCGACACCACCTGGGCGCACGACCTGTCTCACCCGGCGGCGAACAGCGGCGACATCGACTATCTGCTCCGGCAGGTCAACCGGGTCATCGACCCACCGCTGACCGCCGAGGACATCGACAGCGTCTACGCCGGTCTGCGACCGCTGCTGGCCGGAGACCCCAAGATCAACAGTCGGCTCAGCCGCGAACACGCGGTGGAGTCGCCGGTATCGGGGTTCACCGTCATCGCGGGCGGCAAGTACACCACCTACCGGGTGATGGCCAAGGACGCCGTCGACGCCGCGGTGCGCGCGCTCGGCCGCGCCGATGTGCGGCCCTCACGCACCCACGACCTGCCGCTGCTCGGCGCCCGTGACTGGCTGACGCGCTGGAACACGCGCCATCGCCTCGCCGTCGAGAACGGGCTGACCACAGCGCGGGCCGAGCACCTGCTGCACCGCTACGGCGCGCTGGTCGACGACGTGCTCGAACTGCTGCGCTTCCGGCCCCGACTGGGCGAGCCGATCCCGGGGGCCGAGGACTATCTGCTGGCCGAGGCGCACTACGCCGCCTCGCACGAGGGCGCCCTCCACCTCGACGACGTGCTCTGCCGTCGGCTGCGCGTCTCTTTCGAGGTCCGCGACCGAGGCGTACGAGCGTCCCGGGCCGTCGCTCCCGTCGTCGCCGCCGTACTCGGCTGGGACGAGGCCGCCATCCGGGCAGAGCTGGACCGCTACCGCCGGAGGGTCGAGGCGGAACTCGCCTCGCAGCGCCGGCCCGACGACCTGTCCGCACAGGCAGCGCAGGCAGCGGACCAGACCCCCTGAGAGCGCGTGCCGGAAGGAGGTGGCGACGAAGATGCCCGCCGTGGTGACCATCGGGGTGGACGTGGGGACGACCGGCCTGAAAGCCGTCGTACTCGACAGCTCCGCCCGCCTGCTGCGCCAGTGGGCAGTCCGCTACCCGACGCGCCTCGCGGGTCTCGGCGCCGAGCAGGACGGCTCGGCCTGGTGGGACGCCGCCCGCGAGGCGCTGCGCGCCGTGGCGGACCCCGACGAGCGGGTGGCAGCCATCGCGGTCACCAGCCAGGGGCCCACCCTGGTGGCGCTCGACCGGGACGGTGAGCCGACGGGCCCGGCACTCACCTGGATCGACCGGCGTTCGTACGCCGAGGCGGCGGAGCTCGGCGAACTCCTCGGGCCGGGACGCAACCGCGCGGACCCCTACTTCGCCACCTCCAAACTGCTCTGGTGGCAGCGGCGTGGCGCGCTGCTCCGGGCCCACACGGTGCTCTGCGCCAACTCCTTCATCGCCCACCGGCTCAGCGGCGTCGCCAGCTCCGAGGAGTCCACCGCGGGCTTCTTCACCGGCTGGGAGGACGGTTTCGACGCCCGGCTGGAGCGCGCTGGTGTCCCCGTCCACCTGCTGCCGCCCGCCGTTCGCTGCGACGAGGTCATCGGGCAGGTCACGCCCGACGCGTCCTGGGCGACGGGTGTCCCGGCCGGGACACCCGTCGTCGCCGGTGCCATCGACGCCGTCGGGGCCGCCCTGGAGGCCGGACTGCTCCACCCCGGCGACGGCGTGGCCGAGATGACCGGCTTCTCCACCGTCTCGCTGCAACCGGTACGCCGCGGCACCACGGTCCCCGGCATGATCCACACCCGCCACTGCGTGCCGGGGACGGATCTGCTGCTGACCGCCCAGGTGTCGACCGGCGCCGTGGTCGACTGGGTGTGCCGGCTCACGGGGCGGGCGAGCGTCGAGGAACTGGATGCCGAAACGCCCGAACGGCGGCCGGGCCGACTGCTGTTGCTGCCCTCCTTCGCGGGCGAGCGCACCCCGACCTGGGACACCGGCGCGCGCGGTGCCCTGGTCGGACTCGACCTCGACACCACCCCTGGAGACCTGCTGCTCGCCGTCTACGAGGGTGCCGCGCTCGCGCTGCGAGCGGACCTCGAAGCCGTCGCCGCGGCGGTTTCGTACGACGGTCCGCTGTTGCTCTGCGGCGGCGGAGCGCGCAGCCTGCACTGGCCCCGGATCAAGGCCGATGTACTCGGACGCGAGGTCCGGATCCCCGTCTCCGGCCACGGTGCCGCGTACGGGGCTGCCCTGCTCGCCGGTCTCGGGGCGGGCGTGTGGTCCGACGCCGACGGAACGCGCGCGGGCAGCCGGGAGACGGCCCGCACCTTCGCGCCCGACCCGGCCAGGCACGCGGCGTACACGCGCCTGCTCGCCGAAGCCATACGCGTACGCGACGGTCTGCCCGCCACCACGGCTGTCCTGACCGCACATCTGCTCGCCGATCCGAAGCCCACCGATCCGAAGCCCACCGATCCACAGCTTGCCGATCCACAGCTTGCCGATCCACAGCTTGCCGTCCGACGGAGCGACAAATGAACCACCCGGACCACACACACGCGCGCCACACCACCGTCCTGGAGTCGCTCGTCGACCTCTCGCGCCGGCTCGGGGACCCGGCCGCCGATCTCGTCATCCTCGGCGAGGGGAACACCTCCGCCGACCTCGGCGACGGCAGTTTCCTGGTGAAGGCCAGCGGCGCCGGGCTGGCAGAGGCCTGGGGCACGGACTTCGTACGCCTGCACCGCGAGGCCGTCGTCGAACTCGTCGACGACCACGCCCTGGACGACCACGACATACCGGGTCTCACCCACCGGATGCGAACTGCCGCAGCCGACGACGGCGACCGCGCGACCACACGAGCGCCCTCCATCGAGGCGATGCTGCACGCCCTGGCTCTGGACTGCCCAGACGTGTCCGTGGTCGGCCATACGCATCCGACAGCGGTCAACGCCCTGCTCTGCTCCGACCGCGCCGAGGAACTCGTCGCCGGGCCGCTCTTCCCCGACCAGGTCGTCGTCTGCGGCCGTCACACCCTGCTGGTGCCCTACGCCGAACCGGGCCTGCCCCTGGGACGGGCCTTCCGTAACGGGCTCCGGGACCATCTGGAGGCACACGGCCGGCCGCCGAAGGTCGTCTACCTCGCCAACCACGGCATCGTGGCGCTCGGCGCCTCGGCGGCGGAGGTCCTCCAGATCACCGGGATGACGGTGAAAGCGGCCCGCATCCTGCACGCGGCGCTGTCGGCCGGACTCCCCACCCGCCTGCCGCCGGACTCCGCCGACCGGCTGGACCGCCGCCCCGACGAGGTCCACCGCCGCCAGGTGCTCGCTGCCGTGGAGCGGGCGCAGAGCGGCCGGCCATGAGCGCCGCCGACGCCCCCCGGACCCCGGGACCGGTCCGGGCCCCGGACCGGTCCCGGCTCAACGCGGCGTCACGGACCGCCGCCCTGAGAGCGGCGACATCCGGCGAGGTGGACCTCGTGGTGATCGGCGGCGGTGTCACCGGCGCCGGATGCGCGCTCGACGCGGCGGCCCGGGGCCTGAGCGTGGTTCTGGTCGAGGCGGGCGACCTCGCGGCCGGAACGTCGTCCCGGTCCGGCAAGACCTTCCACGGCGGGCTGCGCTACCTGGAGCAGCTCAACTTTCCGCTCGTCTCCACGGCGCTGCGCGAACGGGACCTCATGGTGGGCAGGCTCTGCCCGCACCTCACCCGGCCGGAGCCGTTCCTGTACCCGCTCACCAGGCACTGGGAGCGCGCGTACGCCGGCGCCGGGATTCTCCTGTACGACATCATGGCGCGCCGCGGCCGGGCGGTGCCCCGGCACCGCCACTTCACCCGGACAGGTGCGCTCCGGCAGGCTCCGGCGCTGAACCCGCGCGCCATCACCGGTGGCATCCAGTACTTCGACGTACGGGTTGACGACGCCCGGCACACCATGACCCTGGCCCGGACGGCGAGCGAACACGGCGCGCAGATCATTCCCCGGGCCCGCGTGGTCGAAGTATTGCGGCACGGCGTACAGGTCACGGGCGTCACCGTCGAGGACACCCTGACGGCGCGTCTCCACGGCATCCAATGCCGCGCCGTGATCAACGCGACCGGCGTCTGGTCCGCCGGGCTCCAGCAACTGGCGGGGGACAGCACGTTCTCCGTCCGCCCCGCCAAGGGCGTGCACCTGGTCGTGGCCCGCGAGACCATCGACTCCGCCACCGGCATCCTCGCCCGCGCGGAGGACTCGATCATTGTGATCCGGCGCTGGTGGGACCACTGGATCGTGGGAACCACCGACACACCGTGGGATGGACCGCTCGGCGAACCCGTCGCGGGTGAGTCGGACATCGACTACCTGCTGCGCAACACCAACCGCTACCTGCGCACCCCGCTGCGCCGCCGCGACGTGGTGGGCGTCTACGCGGGACTGCGGCCACTCCTGACGCCCGCGGGCAGCGATACAGCGGCCACCTCGGCCCTGTCCCGGGACCACTCGGTACTTCCCGGGCCAGAAGGCATGGTCACCATCGTGGGTGGCAAGTACACGACGTACCGCCCGATGGCCGCCGATGCCGTGGACGCGGCGGTCCGGTGGATCGGCCGTGACATCCCCCCGTCCCGCACCGCGTTCCTTCAGCTGACCGGCGCCGCCGACTGGGAAGCCGTACGCGGCCGTGCCGACGCGCTCGCCCGCCGGCACGGTGTCCACCGGGCGCACGTGGAGCGGATGCTCGGCCGTTACGGCGACCGAACCGACGAGGTGCTCCACCCGGTCGCCGAGGACGCGTCGCTCGGCCGGCCGGTCGGCGATGTACCGGGCTATCTGGCCGCCGAATATCTCTACGCGGTGACCGACGAGGGAGCGATGACCCTGGAGGACGTTCTCTCCCGGCGGACCCACGTCGCGATGGAAGCAGCCGACGGGGGCGTCGGCGCGGCCCTGCGGGTGGGACGGATCGTGGCGGGCGCGCTCGGCTGGACCGAGGCGGACATCACGGCCCAGGTGGCCGCGTACGCGGCCATGGTCACGCGCGACCGCGCCGCCCTCTGAGGCTCCGCGAGCTGGAAGGCATACCGGACTGAGACCGAGCGACGCGAGGCCCACCCCGTCCGGCTCCACGCCTGCCATCCCCACTGAGGAGGTCCCACACCTGAAGGAAGGCGTCGTGACCTCCGGTGACGGCAACCGGCCGGCCACCGACGAGACCGGCTCCCATTCCTCCGTTGTAGCTGCCGTCGATGTCCGCCACGCGTTCGCCTCCTCGGGTCAGGTCCCGGGCCGGCGGCTTGCCTTCCTCGCTGCTGCTGACAGCGTGCAGCCCTCGCTCAGAGGTAACGGTGGTGAGCGAGCAGACGCCCGGTCCATGGCCGGTCAGAGGACCAGCCGCCACTGTGGTGACGGCCAGGATGCGCCGGGCGGCGAGCAGGTTCGCCCAGTCGGCGTGGCCACACGCCACACCGGTTCGCCGGGGCCGTGGGCGGTCAGCCGCGGCAGCGTCGTGGTCGCCACGATCAGCTGTCGATGCCTTATGCCCACGACCGCACGCGCGCGTTCGCGGAAAGCGGCCTCGCGGGTCTTCGGCGCGGCACGGCGCGGCGCGGGGGCGAAGACGAACAGCGGGGGCGGGAACGGCTTGTCGCCGAAGTGGCCGCCGAAGTGCTCCTGCCAGTGGCGGCGCGCAGGACGGGCGGCGTTGCCGCGGCCGGTCGGCGGGGCGGCGCGATAGGCGTCGTAGGTCTCCAGCTTGGCGATCAGCCGGGTACAGGACATGGTGCGGTCCAGTTCCACGAAGGCGCTGCGGCCGTCGGCGGACAGGACGACCGCGTCGGGGATCAGTGAGCCGGCGGGGGGTGTGTGACTTCGAGCTGCCAGTCGTCCCGGGCGAGCCGCGCCTGCGGCGGTTGGCCCGCTGGTCCTTGGGTTCGGGGATGGTGTGCGGGAGTTTGCGCCGTCGCAGGTAGCGCCGGTTCTTTCGGGAGCTGTAGGCCTCGAACTGCGGGCTGTCCCCCTGCTGTCCGGGCGTGAGCACCAGCGAGAGCGGGCGGCACCGGCCCTCGGCGGACAGATGGATCTTCGTGGTGAAGCCGCCCCGCGAACGCCCTGAGCATTCGCCTGCCTGACCACCTCCGCCAGGCGGATCGACAGCCTCCGCAACACCGGATCGCCCCGATTCGCCCCACCGTGGGCCCCTTTTGAGGAACAGCCGGCGGCGGGGCCACCTTCCGCGCCCCGGCCGCGTGCTGATGGGCACGCGTCGTGGTGGAGTCCACCGACACGTCCCAGTCGATCCCGTTCCCGGCATCCACAGCCGTTTGCACCCGCGTCAGCAACAACTCCCACGTGCCATCGGCCGACCAGCGGCGATGCCGCTTGTAGACCGTCTCCCACGGCCCGAAGCGCTCCGGCAGATCCCGCCACGGCACACCGGCCCGCACCCGGAACAACACACCATTGATGACCCTCCGATGCTCGCTCCACCGGCCGCCACGCGTCCCACCACGAGGCAGAAACGGCTCCAGCCGCTCCCACTCCGCATTCGTCAAATCCCCACGCCCCACCATGCTGACGAGCATGACCCCGACAACATGATCACATCAGGAGATCCAAGAAACAGAACCTAGCCCCGGGGCAGCGTGGCCACTGGCAGGCCCTGCCCGCGTACCGCCTCACCCTGCGCTGCTTCGGCGGCTTCGGTGCCTGCTCTATGAATGCGCGTCGATGGCAGCGCCCGCTGTCGGCGCCGCACCTCGGCTCGGCATCCCCCGCCGCCGAACTGCCCCCAGCTTCAGCCAGATTACTGAGACAACCCGGCGGTGAAGGTCTCTCACCTCACTCGATTCCATGGCGCCTCGTGGCGCACCCACGAGATGCGACAAACTCGCCGCCCACTACGAGGCCACCGCAACCATCGCCGTCATGCACGAGTGGCTGTGACCAGCACAGTTGTGTGGGCTGTCGAACGCTGCGCCGCTGCCGTGCGGCTTCTCGGGAGGAACAACCGCCGAAAGGTGATGGCGTGAGGGCCCGCCGGGCAGGGTGCCGAGGTCAGCAGCCGGTGCTGAAGAATGCGGGCCCCGTTGGTGATTGGGCTGTCGGCCAGCGATCCGGTTGGGTTCCTTTCTGGCCCGTAATAGATGACAGGGGCATGACTAGTACGGGGTGGGGTGGGCATAGGTTCTGAGGCCCCGGGAGATTCGGCAACTGACCACCTCGCTGGTCCAGTTCACCGTCGCCGCCCCTCCCGCACTCTCGGTTCTGAAAGGAGCCGAGTCCCCCACGAGTGAAGGGACAGCAATGCCGCACTCCATATGGCTGAAGGCAGCCAGCACCGCCGCAGCGGTCACCCTGGCCACGGCAACAGCGGCGCACGCCACGTCCGCGCCGGAGCCTGCCGCGGCGAAGAACGCGTCAGCGACAGTGACGCTCTATTACGACGACAGCCGGGCCGGCGGCTGGGAGGCGGCGATCACGGCCGGTGTCTCCTCGTGGAACTCGAACGTCGACAACGTCAAGCTGGTCGAGGCCGCGCCCGGCGCCCGGGCCGAGATCCAGATCGTGGCCAGCAGCGGCTGGCCGCAGGCCACACTTGGCCCGGTCCGCCCGGGCGGCCAGGTCCGTGTCGAACTCGGCAGCCAGGCGGTAACCCAGGGCCATGACAAGACCCGCATCGCCGCCCACGAGATCGGCCACAGTCTGGGCCTGCCGGACACCAAGCCCGGCCCGTGCTCCCAGCTGATGTCGGGCTCAAGCGCCGGCACCAGCTGCAAGAACGCGGTCCCGAACGCGGCTGAGCAAGCCCGCGTCGAATCCGCCTACACCAACGGCTCCGCCTCGCGCACCCCGGCCGACGGACGCATCCTGGTGGACGCGCCATAGCCGGCAGGACAACCACAGCGCGAGGTGCCTGACCCAATTCGCGCGGTCAGGCACCTCGCCGCGCGCCCAGGCCGCTTGCCACCGATCACCGACAATGCCGCCCAGCGATCCTCCCGGTGCGCCATGTCGGCCCACTCCACACCTCACCCACGCGAGTCACACGCACAACCTCAGCTCAGCGGCATGCTCTGGACGTGGTCGAGTGCCGATTCCGATGACCTGCAGACGAGTAACTCGGGTTGTGGGCCGGAGCGGGTTTCGGGGGGGGCCGGTATCGTCGCGGACCTTCCCGCGCAGCCGGTCGTGCAATTCGTTGATCAGGCCTTCTTCCGCCAGCGATGGTCGTGATTCTTGCGGATCACGGGCCGCGCAGGCACCCTGCTCCGCGCGCCCGCTGCACATCGCCCGACGTCGCCCTGTCCGGGCACCTGCCACGAACGGATCCAGCCAAAGATCACGCCACCGGCCCCTCCACACGACACTTCGGTCCATGTCCGCCTGTTGTGCCGCGCGTAGCGACTCCTCACGCAAAGGCAGGGCTCACACGGATGACTATCACCCGTACCGTCACCCGGGCCGCGATCACGGCCGCACTGACCACCGCACTGACCACAGGCATCACCTCCACCGCCATGGCCGTCCCCGCCGGGCCGGCCAAGCCCAACACCTCGCAGACGGCTGCCGCCCGGCAGCCGGACGACGGGTGGACCGGGGAAGGCGGACTCTCACTCAGCCCGGCCGACAACGAACGGGTCGACGACTACATCCAGAACGCCAAGCGGGCCGAGCGGGCCATCAGCCCCCAGGTACGGGCCGCGGCCTGGATCGCCGGGGCTGAGGTGATCGGCTTCGAGAACCGGCTCAAGTCCCCCAGCTCCCTCAAGCGGAAGGTCGCCACCTCCCTCAAGGAACACCCCGGGCAGAGCGCCGAGGCCGCCCTCGCCACCCTCAGCGACGCGGTGCGCTACACCCTCCAGTGGCGCGAGGACCAGTACACCGACGGCGTCACCACCGCTGCGCAGCTGCTCTCCTCGTGGGGTAACGACAGTACGAAGTGGTCCAACACCTGGGGCCGCACCGAGGGATACAAGGGACTCAACACCGGGTGGCGCGCCCCCCGCCCAGGACAGCTGTTCGAAGTCCAGTTCCACACCCCAGACAGCAAGTGGGCCCAGGAAGCCACCCACAAGCTCTACGAGGAGCAGCGCCTCCCCGGCACCAGCCCCGAGCGGAAGAAAGAACTCCAGGAACAGCAGAACGCCATCTTCGCCGCCGTGCCCGTCCCGGCCGGTGCGGACCGGCTGACCGCGCCTCTCTCGCCCCGGGTACCCGCGTCCCTGGCGTAACGAATCAACTCGTACGGTGCGGCGGTCGCCCCGGCACGGCAACGCGCACGGAGAGAACCGTTCCCGGCGGCCGACCCGTCCGGTGGACCGCTGCGCCCGACCCCGGCGACGGGCGCAGCCACCGCAGCCCTCTGCCCACTCGCTGATGGACGCGGTCACCGCGGACTTCCGCCTGGAGGAGCAGCACGACGCCTACCAGCACGCCCTGGAGCAGCTCGTGGCCGCCCGACTGGAGGACCAGGAGCCGCCCCACGCCCCGGACACCGTGCCCATCGAAGGCAGCGGGACCGTGGACCTGATGGCCGCCCTGGAACAGAGCGTGAAAGCAGCGAAGTCCCGCCGCAGTCCAGCCGCAGTCCAGCCGCGAAGAAGGCTGCGGGGTCCTCGCGTAGACCTTCGTCGTGCGTCAGTGCGTGTTGGAGGAACCGCAGCCGGTTCTCCTGGCGCAGCACAGCGGTGAGGAAGCCGTGAGGGTGAGTTCTGCCCAGGCGGTGATGTCGTCGTGGCGTGCTTGTCGCAGGTCAGCGAGCGCGAGGAGGAAGACGACGTACCGCCAGGTCAGGGGTTACTCCGGGCGGTCGTGGTCTCGATCCATTCCTCGGGGATGAGCTTGTCGCCGTCCCGCCGGTTGTGCGCGACGGCGTCCTGGAACCAAGGGTCGGGCAGGTTGACGTGGTCGCAGACAATCACCTGCGGGTCAGGAGCAAGCTCACGCGCAACGTCGTGGATCAGGCGGAAGAGCCGTTCGACGGCCGCGCGGTCCCTGCTGTCGGCTCCCTGATCGGAGTCTTCACTTCATCTGAGCGGTACCAGGCCCTGCGTTGGCTGATCGAGTATGAGAATGCGGGGCACGGGCCGGTTCTGGCGCACGAAATAGCGGTGCAGTGCCAGGTGAGCGATCACGTGGTAACCGATCCAGTTCTCGGCGCTCCCGATGCGGGACAGACTGACGGGCCCCTTGGGGGTGTCGACGGAGATCGTCAGGTTGTCGAGGTCGAGATGCCCGCTCGCGTCCTGGTGCTCGAGTTGCAGTTGCTCCGCCCAGGACGTCATGGGTGACGACCGGCTGGGCTTCGTGCTCCTGTTGGTGTTCTCAACGTCCGGTCACGGGGTCAGGGAGGCGGTCAACGCGTTGATGAGCTGGGCGAATTCGGTACGTTGCCGGCCGGTCAGTGTGGCGTAGAGCGGCGCCTGCAGCTCATTGGTGAGCTGCTCGGCACGCTGCCATTTGGGGATCAGAGTTGCGGCAACGGGATATGGCTCTTGCCAGCCGTAGTGGGTTGCCTGCTCGGCGCCGAGGTTGATGACCATTGCCGCTCGGGCGCTCAGCCCACACAGGCGCACCGCCGCCAGATGGCAGGCGCCACGGTGTTCCCGCAGTACGTGTATGCGCTGCATAGCCGCACCGACCGGGTCGTTGCCGGGGCAGGGTTGCGCGCGCCAGCCCGCGAACAGAGGCAGTGCGTCGGCGTCGGCGGCGTCGATCAGCTGCTGTGCCAAGCGGTTGAAGTGCTCCACGTCGACGTCGGCGGGGATGTTGGCGCGCCCCCACGTCCGGACGGCCTGTGCATAGCAGGCAGCGGCTTCCTCCGCCGGCATCACGGACCGTCCCGCCAGCCAGCCCGCGGTAACCAGGTGAGGGCCGAGGAAACCCTGTACCGCTTGGACCACCGGGGCCGGTGCCTCGCCGAGTACCCCGAATCGTCCGCGGCAGTAGAAGCCGCGCCCTGGGGGAAACCCGGCACGCAGACCGACGGCGGCGGTCGCCTCGTCGGACATGAACTCGTCACCGAAATCGTGGATGGGCCGGGCAACTGCAGCGACGCAGTCGAAGATTTCCATGCGCTGAAGGTCGCTCACCATGACTCAATAGGTCAAGGGGATGATTTCTGATGAAACCCTTTAGGTAATCTATCGAGTCATGCTGGATATCCGCCGTCTGCACATGCTCAAGACCGTCGCCGCCCGCGGTTCCATCGCCGCGGCCGCCCAGTCACTGGCGCTGTCCGCCGGTGCCGTGTCCCAGCAGTTGTCCGCGCTGAGGCACGACGTGGGAGTCGATCTGCTGCGCCCCGACGGGCGAACCGTGGCACTGACGGAGGCGGGCCGGGTGCTCCTCGAACACGCCGACCGGATCCTCGCCGCCGTGGAGGAAGCCAAGAGCGCCCTCGCGGCGGTCAAGGGCACGGTCGGCGCCACCGCCACGCTCGCCGCGTTGCCGTCGACCGTCGCCAGGATCGTGGCCCCCGCGCTGACCGCACTGGGCTCACACCACCCGCAGCTCACCGTGACCTGTCTTGTCACCGACCAGGCGCAACTGCGGGAACTCACGCTCGGCACCGTCGATGTGGTGCTGGGACAGCGGTATCACCACCTGCCCGATACCGCGCCCCGGGGCATCGAGGTCTCGCCGCTGCTCGACGATCCGCTGCTCGTCGTCACCGCGGCCAACCAAGCCGGCGAGCGGCCCGTCGCCCTGCGGGAACTGGCCACGCACAGCCTCGCCGTGCCGCCGCCGACCACGGACTGCGGACAGGCCATCCTGCACGCTTGCCACCAGGCCGGCTTCACACCCACGACGCGCTACATCACCGCCGACATCGCCGCCCAGCTCACCCTCGCACGGGCCGGCCTCGCCACCGCGCTCGTCCCCCGAACGGCCATCGACCCGGCCACACCCGGAATCCGCACGGCGCCCATCAAGGATCACCCGATCCTGCGCCTCCTGTTCGCCGCGACGCGGCACACCCGGACCGCGAACCCGACGACCACGGCCGTCATCGCAGCGCTGCGCACAGCCGCGCGGCAGGGTCGCACCACGCACCTCCCGCCGGCCTAGAACAGGGCCGTCGAGCCAGTTCGAACGCTTCAGCTTGCGTCGGTCTCTGAGACGGCCGGTGCCGGCTGGGTGAGGGTGAACAGACCAGGTTCGGGTTCGGGCACCTTCTACGAACCCCGCGTCCCCCGGGTGACCGCCGCCTGAACCGGCCCACCGGCAGTTCGACTCACCAACGCAGCGATTCAGCAGCCGTCGGAACCGCCATCAACGTGTTGCGTCGTCCGCCCACGCCAAGATCTCCGCGGCGCCCCGGCGGACAGCTGCTTCCGCGTCCCGAGCGAGCCGCTCGCAGACCGCTGCGACGTCCGGCACGCTGTCCGGTCCCACGAGCGCGTCATGCACCCCGGTCTGCATCCAATCGGCATGGCTGTCGTCGGCCCCGGCAAGTGCGAGAGCGATGAGCCTTACCGCGGCCATCGTCCCTACCCGGGCCAAGGCCTCTGCCGTCTGTCGAGTCACCGCCGTGTCCGCAACGTCCAGCAGCAGATCCACCAACACTTCGGCAGCCACAGGAACATCAGCGAAGGGAGCAAGGTCACGCCCGGCACGAATACGCAGCGACCACGAAGGGGACAAAGCCTCATCCAAGGCCGCCTGCAACCCGCTCATCGCGTCCGACACAACCAGACACTCTCATGGCCCCACCGAGAACATCGAACCCGGACCGAAACCACCTGCACGCTTGACGAAGAACATAGAGGCACCACCGGTCGGCCCCGGCTGCCGCCTGTCCGGCGGCCGGTGGTTCTCGTACTACGACGGAGCATGGGTAACGGCGGCCTCCGGCCCGGATGTCGACCACATGACACCCCTGGCCGAAGCATGGGACAGCGGTCTCGTGGCCGTCACCGCCCGCTCCAACCGGGCCAAGGCCGACAAGGACCCCACCCCATGGATCCCACCCCTCGCAGAGGTCCGCTGCCGGTACGCCGCGGAATGGACCGGCACCAAACTCCGCTGGAACCTGGCCGCCGACAAAGCCGAGCAGGCCGCCCTGCGCGACCTCGCCCAGGCCTGCCCCGGCACGACCGTCACCTACCAACCCGCACCATGAATCCGGCCAGTTCCCCTTCCCGGCACGTAGTTCCAGCATCGTCATCCAGATCGACACAGCCCTGAGCCCGACTACGAAGCTGCGTGGCCCCCGGCATCAAACGATCACTTTGATCCGTGGCAAACCCGACGGTGCAGCGCGGCTCTTGCACTCCCGAAGCGCACCGTCCCTCCGGAGGGGAAACGGTCGGGCCTGCCGCCCCGACACTGAGGTAGGCGAGTACGTCGGCGCCGCCGGTCACCCCGCCGCAGCCGAGGATCGGCAGGTCTAAGCCCCGGCGGCGCAACGTGTAGACGGCTGCGAGCACGAGCGGCTTGATGCCCGGGCCGGAGCACCCGAAGACGCCGCCGAGGCGCAGCTCGCCAGAGCTCAAGACGTCAGCACCCGCGATGGAGTCGCTGAGCGTGATTGCGGTGGCCCCGCCGTCTTCGGCGGCCCTGGCCCGTGCTTCGACACCCGCGACGGCCGGGAGGACCGGCGGTCGTGCGCCGCGCCGCGGCCGGTCACGTCACGGCTGCTTCGGTGCGGCCCCGCTCTCCTCTTTCGCCAGGTTCGACTTCCGGTACGAGTACCCGAAGTAGATCACCAGGCCGATCAGGAGCCACACCAGGAACCGAAGCCACGTCTGCCAGGCCAGGAACGTGATCAGCCAGAGTGAGAACACGACACCGATCGCCGGCACGAACGGTACTCCCGGGCAGCGGAAGCTCCGCGGCAGGTCCGGCTGCCGGTAACGGAGCACGATCACCGCGATGCACACCACGACGAACGCGAGCAGAATGCCGATGTTGGTGAGCTCCGCCGCCTCGCCGATCGGCAGGAACCCGGCGAGCAGCGCCGACGCCACGCCGACGATCCACGTCACCCGCACCGGCACATGCCGCGTCGGGTGCGTCTTCGCGAACCAGTGCGGCAGCAGCCCGTCGCGACTCATCGAGAACCACACCCGGGTCACGCCCAGCATGAAGGTGAACATCACCGTGAGAATGCCGATGATCGCGCCCACCGCGATGAGGTTCGCGAGACCGCCCAGCCCCACCGACTCGAAGGCCGTGGAGAACCCGCTCTCCGGATCGATCTCCGTGTAGTTCTGCATACCCGTCAGCACCAGACAGGCCAGCACGTACAGCACCATCGAGATCGCCAGCGAGTAGATGATCGCCTTCGGCATGTGCCGCTGCGCGTCCTTGGACTCCTCGGCCGCCGTTGACATGGCGTCGTACCCGAACACGGCGAAGAAGACGGTCGCCGCACCCGTGAACGCGCCGCCGACGCCGTACGGGAAGAACGGGTCGTAGTTGGACGTGTCGATGTGGAAGAAACCGATGACGATCACCAGCAGGACGACCAGGACCTTCAGCACCACCACGACCGTCTCGAACCGGGCCGCGTTCTTGATGCCGAGCGTGAGCAGGTACGCGGTGAACAGACACAGGATCATCGCGAACAGATCGACCTCACGCCCCTCGCCGGTTCCCGGCGCGCCCAGCATCCATGCCGGCAGGTCGATCCCCATCGCACCGAGGAGGAAGCCGAAGTAGCCCGAGATGCCGATGGCGACCACCGCCACGATCGCCGTGTACTCCAGCAGCAGGTCCCAGCCGATGAACCAGCCCGCCAGCTCGCCGAGCACGGCATAGCCATAGGTGTACGCCGAACCTGCCTTCGGGATCATGCCCGCGAACTCGGCATACGAGAAGGCTGCGGCCGCGCTCGCCACGCCCGCGATCAGGAACGAAACGAGCACCGCGGGCCCGGCCGTACCGTTCGCGACCGCCCCGGCGAGGGCGAAGATTCCGGCACCGATAATGCCGCCGACACCGATGGCCGTCAGCTGCGCCAGGCCGAGTGTTCTGGTGAGCTGCTCGCTGGGAGCGCCTTCTTCCATCTGTTCGATGGGCTTGCGGCGCAGTACACCCTGTCCTATCCGGAGCCCTGCCATGAGCCACCTCTTCGCAGACTGCTATCGGCCGATAGCGGCCCATGATGGCCCATATGGGGCGGCGGCGGAAGGCGACATGCGGTGCCGCCGAGGAAAGGATTCCGGGAGGGAAGAGCAGCTCACGCGTCAGCGGTGGCGGGAGCTCCTCATCACCCGGCGCGATCGGCTTCGACGAGCGCGCACGCCGGGGCGTACAGGAACCAGCCCGCTTCGGCGTGGGCCCGGTGGATCAGGCGGGAGACCAGGACATTGCCCTGGCGGGCCGCGGCGGCCCGCGAGGCCGCCGGCGACAAGAACGTCTGCCTCATGGGCGGCGGCGTCGTGACCGAGGCGCTCAAGGCGGGACTCGTCGACGAGGTGGTCCTCCACCATGTGCCGGTCCTGCTCGGTGGCGGCCGACCCTTCTTCCAGTGGCTCCCCGAGCACGTGCGCCTCCGCCTCGTGGAAGCCGTCCCGGCGCCCGGCGTCACCCACCTCCACTACGAGATCGAGCGATGACCCCCGTCACCGGCGAAGCCGCGTCGCTCGCCGACAACCACCACCGCCACATGCGCGAAATCTTCGCCGCCCAGGTCGCCCCCACCCTGACCGCCGGCCCCGGCGCCGAACGCACCGCTGCCTGCGCCGGCCCGCTACCTGCTGCGCCTGCCCGCCGTGATCGCCCCCACCCCGGGACAGATCACCGACACCCTCGCCGCTGCCATCCCGACCACCCTGGAACAGCGCTGATCACAGGCGAACACCGGCGCACGGCCCCGCTCACTGGCCACCCGGGCGAGGCGTCGAGGTCGATGAGCATGGCCGTCCGAGGCCGCTGCCCTGAAGTGCGTCCGGCGCCGCGACCGGGCCTGAAGCGGCTGAGGTGGTGCGTCCCCGCGTGGGGCCGTAGCGTCGATACACGAGTCAACCGTTCGAAGAAGGTCGGCAGCGCCATTCAGCGTGTGCTCCGGGGTGGGCGGAGCGCACGCGGTGCGGCGGCCAGGTGTCGGAGTCCACGTGGCTCGGGAGAGATGGCTGGGAGCAGATATGTACAGACTCAAGCTGAAGGCGGTGGCCCTGGTCTATGCCGCTGCGTCGCTCGCGGTAGCCGCTGTACCAGCATCCGCTCCCGCTTCCGCTGCCACATCCACGGTGTCACAGCCGGATGATCAGGTCGTGGTCGTCGACTGCTTCTCGAAGCCGCAGGTGCGTCCCAGTAAGTTCCTGATCGCCTGCGGCGACGGCAACAGCGGGCTCACCGAGCTGAAGTGGATGAGCTGGGGCCCAGCCACTGCCACGGGCAGCGGGCTCAACGTAGTGAACGACTGCAAGCCCTACTGTGCTGCGGGCAAGTTCCACTCCTACCCCGTGATCGTCCGGCTCGAGCGCCCACAGGCGTGGGAGAAGCAGCCTGAACAACAGCGATACTCGCAGCTGCACCTCGTGTTCACCGATGGCAGGCCATCGAATCTGGATCCCGAGGTGACGTACAAGCTCTGGGATTGACGCCACCGGGCTCGCGACGCGTTGTGGCCCAGTCCCGGGCCGGCGGCTCGTACGATCCGGAGTCAAGGTGCGAAAGTGCGGAGTGGTCCCCCGGGTGGGGGCCAGGGCGTGTTCTAGGGACACATGTCGGCGGGTTGCCGAGGAGATGCGGCATCCCGCGAGTTCTCCTGAGCCTCGCTGAGCCTCGCTGAGCCTTGGCCGCCGGGGCTCGTCGACGCCGACGACCGTCGCGCCGTCGGGCGGGCTGGTGTCCGCTTGCGACCCTGACCACCCAGATCCTCAAGCCCTTCCAAGCCGGAGCGGCTGAAGCGATGCAGCCACCGCCGCGCCGTCTTCTGGTTGCAGGCCCGCCCCCGAGTACCCGACCACCCCGCCACCAGCACGCGCAGCGCGATCTGCGGACATCGACCAAGGGCCGGCCGGCGCGGAACGGGCGATACCAAAGTGCGCGCCCGACAGGAGGTTGCGGTAGCGCACCCGGTCGCGGCGGTCGGAGGCGACGCCGGGCAGGGCGGCGAGGTCGTCGCGGTGCTGCTCGCGGCTGGGGCGTCGAACCGGCCGTCCATGGTCCCGCCTGGCGCACCGCCCGGGTGCGGCTTCGTCGTGCTCAAGGCGTTTCGGAGTCGGGCACGGGTTCCGATGACCGGCGGCGGATGACGTGCCAGGCCAGGCCCGCGACGAGCAGTGCGGCTGGGGGGACGGCGTAGGGGACGGCGGCCGAGGCGATCCGCCGTGCCCGGAGGGTGGCCGTCACGCCGGTGACCCGGATCGGTACGTCGGCGGCGTCGTTCGTCCGTACCCGGTCATGCGCGGAGTGTTCACGCGCGTGAACGACCTGTACCTGGCCCACGGCACCCGGCACCTTACGCTCCACCCGCAGCTTGATGTATTCGTCCTCCACTCCCCAGGGGCAATTGACCTCTCGGCCCTTGACCGTACAGAGTTCCAGGTCCTCGTCCATGGGGACGCCGACCACGCGCGTGCCCTCGGGTGCGGTGAACCGGACTCCGTACTCCATGTGGTTGGGGTGGTGCGCCTTGCTGCCGTCGGGCCAGCGCATACGCACGCCGAACCCGACGCGCACCGTCTCGCCCTCCTTCGCCCGGACGGGATCAGCCGTCGCAGCGATGTCGACATGCGAGTCGACCTCGGCCAGGTCGTCGCCGTACTGCTCAAACCGCCCGCTCACGCGCGTTCCTTCGACCGCGAGGACCGGATCGTCTCCCTCCCCCGCGCGCCAGGTTCCCCAGCGTTTCCTGGACTCCTTGTGGGAACCCTCGGGGCTCAGGTCGGGGTCGTCGGGACCGCCGATCGCGTAGGCCGAATAGCTCAGCGAGACGTACAGCGCGTCCTTCGGTATCCGGAACGTCAGTGAGGGGTCCAGAAGGACCGTTTCCCCCGGTCGCAACGGGTAGGCGACTTCGCACTGCCCGTCCGTGGGGAAGGTGTCGTCGTAGCCGCAGTTACGGTACCCACGGGCCGGCTGAGCGCCTTCGCCGGACGTGAAGCTGATGCCGAACCCGTTCTCCGCGCGCAGTTTCCCTGTGTTGCGCACGGCGAGACCGAACGGCATCGCCGCCCCGGGCACGGGCCGCTCGCGCGCGAGCTGACCGCGGACCAGGAGCCGGGGTACTCCGACGACCACATCGGTGGACCGCGTGACGGCGGCCCCGGCTGCCGAGTCGGTTGCGGCTCCGGCTGCGGGGTCGGCGTTGGCGGTGACCGTCACCTTCCCCCTGTCCCCGGACGCGCTGCCCGGAGCAGCCCGCAGGTCGAACGGCCGTACCGGCATCGGGTCCTGCCCCACCCGTACGTCGTACGAGCAGGTGATCCGCGCCTTCTCACGCCGGCAGGACTTGGCAAGCCGGTCGACGACAGCGACGCCGGACAGGCGGCTGATATCGATACGGACCGTGACGCGCTGACGCCCGGAAGCCGGCCGCACCCCTGAGTCTCCTGAGGTTCCCGAGTCCTCCGAGACGGCCAAGCTGAACCCGAACACCGGGTCCGGCGGGCTCCCTTCGCCCTCGGACCGTTCCTCGGACGGTTCGGTGAGGTAACGGGTGACCCCGGTCCCGTCGAGGCTGACCCTCCGCCGCTCACCCGCCTCGTCCCCGGCCGCCCAGGTGACGGACCCCGTCAGGATTCCGAGAGCGGCGAGGGCGACCACCGCGGCCCGCGGCCACGTCAGCGCCCGCAAACCGATCATTCCCGTCTTGCTCTTATACAGCTGCATTACAGAGTGGGACTCGCCGAACGCGACCGCGGTTCCCCGTCCGCGCGACGCCGCCAAGTCACGGGCGGACCGTGCGGACGGTGCGGACGGTGCGGGCTTCGGCCAGGGCGGCGGCCGTATTCCCAGGGACCGGGGGGCGGGCAGCACCTGGCTGGGCAGGCGGCACGCGATCGCCCGTGCTTGGCGCCGGAGAGCCTTAGATTGTGTGGTGACATCAGTCCAACTCGGGAGTTCCCATGAAGCATGACGCTTCGTTGATCAACGTCAGCGTCCCGCACTCCGCCCGGATCTGGAATTACTGGCTCGGAGGCAAGGACTGCTACGAGATGGACCGGCTTGTCGGCGATCAGATCCGCGCGATGAACCCCGAGATCGTCGATATCGCCCGCGCCCAGCGGGCGTTCCTTGAGCGCACTGTCACGTTCCTGGCCGGCGAGGCCGGCATCCGCCAGTTCCTGGACGTCGGTACCGGCCTGCCCACCTTCAACAACACGCACGAAGTCGCGCAACGCATCGCCCCCGAGACGCGGATCGTCTACGTCGACCACGACCCCGTCGTACTGGCACACGCCGCGGCGCTGCTCACCAGCACCCCCGAAGGCGCCACCGACTACATCGACGCCGACCTGCGCGACCCCGACACCATCCTGCGGGCTGCCGCCAAGACACTGGACTTCACCAAGCCCATCGCGCTCATACTGCTGGGCATCACCGCCCACATCACCGATGACACCGCCTACACCATCGTCGAGCGCCTGATGGACGCCCTGCCCCCGGGCAGCTACCTCGTGCTCTGCGACGACACCGAAGTCCTCAACCCGCGCGCGATGCGCGAAATGATCGACCAGTGGAACCAGGCGAGCGACAACCCGCGCATCAACCGCAGCCCCGCCCAGCTCGCCCGGTTCTTCGACGGCCTGGAGCTGCTGGACCCCGGCCTGGTATCGGTCTCCCGGTGGCGGCCCGAGAAGGCCGGATCCGGCGCACCCCCGGAGGTCGACGACTTCGGAGGCATCGCACAAAAGCTGTAGCCCAAACGTGAAGTCGCCCAGGAAGGGAACCGGCAGACGGCCTTATCCGTGGGCAGACCCATTTCCAGAGAGCGGCAACGCCACCTCTGGTCCGAGAGCCTGACGGGCTCGTGCATGACCGGCGGTGGCGCGTCGAGACTGCGATCGTTGATCATGGTCTGTGTGGTGGGAGCCGGTACGCGCAGCGATCATCCGAAGCCGGCAGATCACAGGGCTGGGGCCCGATGTGATTGCTGAACTCGCCGGCTCGATCGTCACGCGTGCAATCGGCGAAGTGCGACCGCTGTCGGCGATGCGCGGCTACGCCGGGGTTCGATGGCGCGGCGGCAGCGTTCTCCAGCAGGACGCCGATTGGCGGTAAGCGGTAGCGCGTCCAGGGTGACGACGGCGGGCCCGGGATCATGCCGCTGAGCGCACCGGCCTTCCGCATCCCGGGGGCGATCGCCGCACCGGCGTCCGTGTCCCCCATGACGAGCGCGGCCAACAGGGTGTCCGTCCCCACGGCCGCCGACTGGCGCCTGACCGCGCGGAGCGCAGTGTCTCCACGAACAGGTCCATGACGTCGGGCTCGAACTCTGTGGTCGCTCCGGCCATGGCCGTGGCGCCGGTGTGGGTTCCAGTCGTCAATCGCTGATCCATCGAACGTTCCCCTTGGGGCGCGGTGGCCTGGTGCGAACGACGCTATGCGGACGCCCCGGGGGACCGCGTCGGCCGACCGGCCACGCTCTCGGTCCGATCGGCAACAGCGTCGGGCCCATCCGCCTCACCCGGAGCCTCGCGCAAGGCCGGTGGGAAAGAGCAGCTCATGAGGGTCGATGTGCGGGCGGTGGGCCAGTCTCAGGAGGTAGCCGGACAGCGCCTCGCCCTCCAGCGGGTCCAGGCTCCGAGGCAATGGCCGGAGTTCGCTGACGTCCGGAATGCCAGGCATCAGCCGTCTTCCCGCCCTGGTCGTCGAAGACCTTGTTGCGGCCTTCCTGCGAGGCTTCTTCACCGGGCCCGGTTCGGGTTCGGGGATGTCCGGGATCTCACCGGCGGCCGCATCGCGGTCGGCGATGTTGCCGAGGCGGGTGGGGATCACGGACAGCAGCTCAGGGGGCAGTTCCTCGGCCCTCGACTCGATCGCCTCAGTGCAGCCGTCCTCGATCAACCGTTTGAGCAGGCGGACGATGCCGCGAGTGCGGCGGAAGAGGTACTCAGGCAACAGGCGGACGCGGGCCCCGGTTCCGGTTCGGCTGGTGGCTTCCCCGCGCAAACTCCGGTTGCTGTCCGCTGATGCTGATCGCGTCGAGCCTGCCAACCCCCTGGTGCGCGGGGGGCCAGGCAGTGAGAGAGACAGGCCCAGCCCAGCCGGGGACCAGGACACGCGGCAGCAAGGGCCGACCCGGGGTTCGGTGCCGGGCCCGCTGCCGATGAAGACCCCGATCGCCACATGGGCGGTAGGCGTCGACATGCGGAACGGCTGTCACCGACTGTCAGCGTCCGGCCCCACCGGCTGCCACGGCTCTCGTCGGCAGTCCGGGCCGGCCATCGGCCCTGACCTTGCAGACAAGCAAGTCTCGGTTCACGGCGGTACTCACCGATGCTGACGCCGTCAACCCGCTCCTGCGTGCATGCCTCGGCAGGTCAGCGGGGGCTCGCGTGGCGTCGGGCCGCTTCATGCTCCGCGTTCATTTCGCCGAACTCGATCGAGTCAGGCCCGCGTAGCGGTGTGCGACTCCGCCGGGAAGCAGGTATTCGGCCAGCAGGTTGCCGGCGCGGCGGGATGGCAATCCCATGTCGTGCAGGAGTTCGTCCGCGCAGTGGATGTCGTAGGGGCCGAAGTCGTAGCCGCCGGAGCCTGGCAGCACCTGCTCCTGCCAGGCCAGGCGAGCGTCGATGGCCTGCCGCATCTCCTGCTCGCCCGGGGTGGTGCGCAGCGTCGCCCGGAAATAACAGGTCAGCCAGTGCGCGGTGAGCTCCACGCCCATGATGTTGTTGAAGACCTGCCGGAATCCCACGAATCCCAGCCGGTCGGCGCCGGGTGGCACGATGCCTCGGTAGAGCCGCAGCCGCCCGGCGGAATCGTGCACTCGCACGCTCGAATCCAGGAACGGGAAGACTTTGTGGTGGCCCGTGGCGAACACGATGACATCCGCCGCCACTTCCTCGCCGGTCGCCAGTCGCAGCCCCTTGTCGGTGTACGCCTCGACAGCACTGATCTTGGGGGCGATCAGGCCGCGGCGGATGGCCCGCGCATAGCCGCGTGGCATCACTCCCGCGTGGGCCAGGTGGAAGGGGAGCGCGTGAGCGGGCCGCAGCTGCCTGGGCAGCCGGTACAGCCCGGTGGAAATCAGCATGTCGCGGGTGACGAGCCACCACAGAGCTCGCTTGACCCGCTCGTCGATGCGGTCGATCGGACGGACGCAGGCCGGATCGTGGTAGCGGGGCAGGAGCGCCTCACCGATCCGGGTGAACAGGATCCACTTGTAGCCGACCAGACCGAGCAGGAGCCGCTCGGGGATCATCCAGTTCACCTTGCGCTGCACGATGGTGGCCGAGGCCGCCTCGCGTGCGGCGCGCGTGATCAGGTCCAATGCGGACTTGCCGCCGCCCACGACGACCACGCGCCGGCCGGCGAATGTCCCGGCCCGCACCTCGTTGGAGTGCAGCACGGTCCCGCGGAACAACTCACGCCCGGGCAGCTCGGGCAGTTGGGCATGATGATGAGCCCCACTGGCGACAACGACGTAGTCGAATGTTTCGCGATGAACCTCCGCCGCCTTGTCCCCAGCGGGCCGGGATTCGATCAACCAGCCGGAGGCGCCCACCCGCCCGGGCCCATCCACTGGCCGGATGGAGATCACCTCGGTGCCGGGTCGGACGCGGTCCAGCACACCGAAGGTCTCGGCGTAGTTCTCCAGGTAGCGTTGTGTGTCCACCGCACCGGCGAAGTGCAAGCGGTTGGGCAGGTCCGCGAACTCGAAGAGACGAAGCGCGGCCTGGTTGGCCAGCCCGTCGTAGCAGCCCTCTGCTGACCAGATCCCGCCGACCTGCTGGTACTTGTCGAAGACCGTGACGTCAAAGCCGTTCTCCAGCAGCACCTTGGCGGTGACGATTCCGCCGGGGCCGGCCCCGACCACACACGCTCTCATCAGCTGCCACTCTCCTTGGGAGATCGCCGCATCCAACTCACTCATCATCCCGGTTGCGGACCCCCGTGCCCAGCGCATGGCCACAATGCCTGAGGCATCAGAAGCCGTTTCTCAACCAATCTTGGAACGTGCGGTCCTGTAGATCTGGCACAGCCCGTGCTCCGCACCATGCTTGGACAGCCACGCCGTCGCATCGGAGCGCCCGATGTCTACCGCCTCCCCGACACGTGAGGAGACGTCGCCGCGGTGGCCACCCATCGGGCGGCCTCGTCTTCAGACCCGTACTTGGAGACCGCCTCGCGAAGAATCTGATTTGGTACGCCGGGGAACGCCGGCCGCTAGTGACGTAGAACTCGACTCCGTCGTCCGCGGCATCCGTTGCAGCCTGGCGGAGGGCCTTGAGCAGACCTGGATCGAGATTGGCCACAGCCGGAATCGCGTCATCGAAGACAGTCACGCTGTCGGGGACGACACCGTCAGCCTCGCCGAGCGCACCACGGTGCTCACTGCGAAGAGTATTCGAGGGTGATATGGCCGAGGGGGACGAGGACTTCGGCACCTGGTAGCCGAGGGCTGCGGTGCTATGACGACTATCAGGCCTGCGACAAGGAGCCGGCGAATCCGGCGGGTCGTTGTTCGTGCTGATGGTGGGGTTCGAGTCATCCCGCCAGTCAAGACAGCGCGGTGTTGCCGGCACGTCTGTGGTTTTCCATATGCCGACGATATGCGCCGGCTCGTAGCATCGAGGGCATGCGTGTGTTGATCGTCGAGGACGAACCCTATATGGCGGAAGCCATCCGCGATGGCCTACGCCTGGAAGCGATCGCGGCCGACATCGCCGGTGACGGCGACACCGCTCTGGAACTGCTGAGCATCAACGCCTACGACATCGCCGTCCTCGACCGAGACGTCCCCGGCCCCTCCGGCGACGAGATCGCCAAACGCATCGTCGCCTCCGGCAGCGGCACGCCGATCATCATGCTCACCGCAGCCGACCGGCTCGACGACAAGGCCTCCGGGTTCGAACTCGGCGCCGACGACTACCTCACCAAACCGTTCGAGCTTCGAGAGCTCGTCATGCGGCTCAGGGCGCTTGACCGCAGGCGCGCACACAACAGGCCACCCGTGTGGGAGATCGCCGGTCTGCGCCTGGATCCGTTCCGCCGCGAGGTCTACCGGGACGACCGCTACGTCGCGCTCACCCGGAAGCAGTTCGCCGTGCTCGAAGTCCTCGTCGCTGCCGAAGGCGGTGTCGTCAGCGCCGAAGAACTACTGGAACGGGCGTGGGATGAGAACGCAGACCCCTTCACCAACGCCGTGCGGATCACGGTCTCGGCACTGCGCAAACGCCTCGGCGAACCCTGGATCATCGCCACCGTGGCCGGCGTCGGCTACCGCATCGACACGCAACCAGAGGCCGGACACGAGGGAGGCGAGCGTGGATAGAGCACCTGGGTTGAGCGTTCGCCTCAAACTCACCCTCAGCTACGCCGGATTCCTCATGCTTGCCGGCGTCCTGCTGCTCGCGGCGGTGTGGGTGTTCCTCCTGCGTTACGTCCCCGAGCGTGCGCTCATCGTCCCGGGATCCACTGGCACCCCCACTCATGATGTTTTTCCCGTCCGGTCCAACCTCCTGCACGTTTTCGCTCCGAGGGCAGCCGCAGTGTTGGTATTCCTGCTGGCGTTCGGCCTCGTGGGAGGATGGATCCTCGCCGGCCGGATGCTCGCCCCGCTGACCCGCATCACCGACGCCACACGCATGGCCACGAACGGATCGCTCTCCCACCGAATCCGGCTACCGGGCCACAAAGATGAGTTCCGCGACCTCGCCGACGCCTTCGACACGATGCTCGCACGGCTCGAAGCACACGTCGCCGAACAGCAGAGATTCGCAGCCAACGCCTCTCACGAGTTGCGCACCCCGCTCGCGATCTCGAAGACACTTCTCGACGTGGCCCGCACCGATCCGAACCACGACACCGGCGAAGTCATCGACCGCCTCCACGCCGTCAACACCCGGGCGATTGACCTCACTGAAGCATTGCTCCTGCTCAGCCGCGCCAATCAGCGGTCCTTCACCCGAGAACACGTCGACCTGTCCCTCATGGCGGAAGAAGCCACTGAAACGCTCCTCCCCCTGGGGGAAAAGCATGGCGTCACCATCGAAACCTCCGGCGACATCACCCCCGTGATCGGATCGCAAGCCCTCCTCCTGCAGTTGACTACGAACCTTGTGCAGAACGCGATCGTCCACAATCTGCCTGAACAGGGCATCGTGTGGGTGAATACCAGCGTCCGCCCCAACAGTGTGGTGCTCACTGTCGAGAACACTGGCGAGAATATCTCCCCACAGCTGGCCTCGACACTCACCGAACCATTCCAGCGCGGCACCGCGCGCATACACGCCGACCACGCAGGCGTCGGCCTCGGCCTGGCAATCGTCAAAACCATCACCCACGCACACGACGGAACACTCACCCTCACCCCGCGCTCTGCCGGCGGGATCCGCATCACGGTGGAACTACCCGCGACAGCCCCGCACACCGACAGGTAACGAATCAGGGAATTGATGCGCGGCCACCACAGTAAATCTGCGACAAGAGCACTGAGAGCAGGGGCCTGAAATCCCCATGGCTTCGATTCCGACGCCGTCTCGGAGTATTTTCGACTCTTCTTCGTTTGCGTTTGATGACAGGGGCGGCGGGTGTCCAATGAACCCGGACATTCCGGGGCCTCGCGGCGGCACGGATCCAATCAGAACCGATGGCGGCTGATGACAGGGTTGCTGACAGCTAGGGTCGGATCCCGCTCCAGCGCCCGAAGTTCGGCGAGCTGCTCACCTACGCGCGGCCGGGCGACACCGTGCACATCTCCGAGATGTTCCGCCTGGTGCGAGGCACGCAGCACATCCTCGACGTGCTGGACGTCCTGCACCAGGGCCGCCTCGCCCTGCGCATCCACGACGGCGCGTTCTCCGCGATGGACCTCACCGCACGCCACCCGCGCACCGGAGAGCTGTTGTCCACCGTGAAGTTCATGGTGCAGACCCTCGCGGCCGCCGGAGAACTCCATCGGGACCTCCAGCGGGAACTGACCTACGACGGGCTGCGGGCCGCCGAGGCCAAGGGCAACAAGGGCGGGCGCCGCCCGGCCGTCAAGGACGAGAAGACCGACGCCATGCACGCCGCGTACCTGGGCGGCCAGACCATCCCCGGCCTCGCCCGCGAACACGACGTCAGCCGCGGCGCCATCCGGACCGCCGTCGCCGACCTCATGCCCGAGTACACCGCTGGCCACCAGGACACCCCGGCCCCGGAACTGTCGGTCACCCTCGACATGCCGGGCAAGGTCGCCGAGGTCCACCGCGCACTCCTCGGCCGCTGCCGGCCGCTCGACGCCGCCTCGGCGATCCCGGCACAGCGCAAAGCCCGCCGCGAATATGCGAACCGCTTCAACGCCCTTGCGGCCACCAGCGGACCATGATCGATCTCAGCGCCAACCACGGTTCCCTGTGCGCCTCGGCCACCACCCAGGGCCGCTGACCGGCGTACCGCGGGCGGCTCAGCGTGCCGCTACCGGGCCGATCGAGGTCGGTCCGACGACTCTCCGGCCGTAGCGCACCACCAAAGGCGCGACGCCAGCGCGGCCAGCCCGGCGCCGGCGGTGTTGAGCAGTACGTCGTCCACGGAGGACACCCGGTTCAGCCGCAGGACGTACTGCGCGGCCTCGACCAGGACCGAGCAGCCGGCCGCGAGCGCCAGGATCCGCGGTACCGACGCCAGCGCCGCGAACCGCACCGGGGCGAGGAACCCCAGCGCCGCGAACACCAGCAGGTTGCCGACGATCTGGAACGTCGCCCCGGCGGCGAGGACCGCGTGCAGGTCCCGCAGCGGTACCAGGCTCACGACGGCGCCGGCCTCGTCGCCCGGCAGCATGATGATCCAGACCCACGGCACCGTCCCGTAGACGATGCCGACCTCGGCCAGCGACATCCGCCACGCCGACGTGATGCCGGCGGCACTCCGACGGCGTGCCAGAGCCCACACCGCCAGCGCGGCCAACGGCATTGCGGCCACCGTGATGAGTGCCACGCCATTGAACGTACCGACCCAGACGTGCCATTCCGGTCTGTGCATCGGCATGGACAACATCTTCAGTACCGCGTCGACCGGGCCGAACGCAGCGATCGCTACAGCGAGGATCGCCAGACTGACGATCACGATCCTGCGCGTACGACGGGCTGGGGCTGACAGTGATGCGCTGTGGTCCATGCCGCCATGGAAGACGGAAGACTGTTGCCGTGGCGTATGCGATTTTCGATACGCCCGCGATACACGGAATCCCCGGCATCAAGGAAGCGGCGCAAGCCGGCAGTGAGACGGTCCCGCCGCTGGCGATCGCGACAGCCCAGCTACCGCAGGTGCTGATGGCCGGATCGTAGAAGCCGCCTGCCCAGTTGTCGGTCGCGCGGAACGCGTATGGAGTACGCATGGCGCGATCATGACGGATCAGCAGCTGGACCGACATCCCATCACCTTGCCCGGAGCGGGTCCTGAACGATGAGTCCGCGCTGCTGGAGCTGATCGGTGACGTCCTGGCGCTGTCCGAGGAAGCGCTGTGGGCAGTGGACATCAACCACG